>CALVRQ010000034.1 GCA_944358685.1 uncultured Bacilli bacterium | reverse complement strand
AGGCGCCCCTGCTAAGGGTGTAGGTCGGGCAACCGGCGCGAGGGTTCAAATCCCTCCTGCTCCGCCATTATTGATTATTAACTTACTTAATTTATTTTAAGTAAGTTTTTTTGTTGACAAATTTATAATTTTATTGTATTATTGTGTTAGTACAGTGAGGTGATTGGTTGAAGTTTAATAATGAAACGCCTATTTATTTACAATTATTTCAAAGATTAGCTTTAGATATTGTTACTGGTAAGTATTCATCTGGTGAAAAGATTCCATCAGTTAGAGAATTATCTGTTATGTATAAAGTTAATCCGAATACGGTGCAAAAAGCTTTAAGTGAATTAGAGGATGTAGAACTAATTTATACAGAAAGAACTAATGGAAAATTTGTTACTGAAAAAAAAGAAACAATTAAAAATTATTTGGAAAGTTTAGCTCAAGAAAAAACTATATTTTATATAAACGATATGAAAGATTTGGGCTATAGTTTAAAAACGATTATCGAGATGATAGAAGGGAATGAATAATTTGTTATTAGAGTGTAAGAATGTTTGTAAAAATTATGGACAAAAGGAAGCTTTGAAAGATATTAGTATAAGTTTACCTAGTGGTAAAATTGTTGGTTTGCTTGGTAAAAATGGTAGTGGTAAAACTACACTTATTAAAGCTATTAATGGTCTTTTATCAATAGATAAAGGAGAAATTTTAGTAGATGGTAAGGTGGTTGGTACTGAGTCTAAAAAGATAATTTCTTATTTACCAGAACGTACTTATTTAAGTATGCATAAGAAGGTTAAAGATATTATTGAATATTTTAGTGATTTTTATGAAGATTTTGATAGTGATAAGGCTTATAAGTTGCTTGATAATTTAAAAATTAAAGCTGATGATAAATTATCAGTGATGTCTAAAGGAATGAAGGAAAAAGTCCAATTAGTGTTAGTTATGAGTAGGAAAGCTAAACTATATATTTTAGATGAGCCAATGGGTGGTGTTGATCCAGCAACTCGTGATTATATTTTGAATACTATTTTAAATAACTTTGATGAGGGTTCAACTATTTTAATGTCTACACATTTAATTAGTGATATTGAAAGGGTATTAGATGAAGTTATATTTATTGATGATGGTAAAATTACGAGATATGAGGATGCTGATAAGTTAAGAAATGAAAGTGGTAAGTCTATAGATGAAGTATTTAGGGAGGAGTTTAAATGTTAAGTAAGGTTTTAAAATATGATTTAAAGGCACTTTGTAGATATTTGATTCCATTATATGTGGTATTATTTGGTTTAAGTGTGATGATAAGATTACTTGGTTTTTTTGATAATATTTCGGTGATTGCAATAATATGTGGTTTGATGATTGTGGCTTTAGTAATGTTATCTGCATTATCTTTTGTGTTAACTGGAATATTTTCGGTTAAATATTATTTAGATAATTTGTTTAAGGATGAAGGCTATTTAACACATACACTTCCAGTTAAGAAGGGAACATTATTACTTTCTAAAGTACTTGTTTCATTAGTGGCATTTGTTGTGACAGCTTTAGTTTTAATTGTTAGTTTAATAATTGCTTTTTATCAAGAAGGTTTATTTGGTGAAGTGATAAAAGGATTTAATTTATCTATTTATGGAATGAAGATTTACGAATTTTTACTTTTTATGATAGTTTATGGCATTATTGGTTATATAACAACTATTTTAATGGTTTATGCTTCAATTGCAATAGGTTATAGTAGAAGTTCAAACAAATTAGTGAATTCGGTAGTATGTGGATTGATATTTTACTTTGTAATGGAATTTTTATATTTAGGTTTACTTGGTATAATTATGATTATTAATCCATCGTTTATGTCTAATTTAGATAATGGTACATTTATGATGAAAGATTTAATCAGTTTCTTCTCAATTTTTATGTTTTTTACAGCCTTATTAGGTGGTGTTTACTATTATATTAGTTATAGATTTATGGATAAAAAACTCAATTTGGAATAAATTTGAGTTTTTTAGTGTTTTTAATTATGTTTTATTTTACTTTATTTAATATCATATAATAGGTGATATAGATGAGATTATATAAAGATTTTTTGGAAGCGGTTAAAAAGAATGATCCATCTTTTAAAAATAAAGTAGAAGTGTTTTTATATCCTGGATTTTGGGCGTTAGTTTATTATAAAATTTCGAGATTTTTTTATTTGAAAAAATGTTATTTTTGGGCAAGATTTTGGATGGAGATTGGTAAAAGGTTAACCAGTATTGAGATTCATCCAGGTGCTAAAATAGGTAAAAGATTATTTATTGACCATGGTTTTGGAGTTGTTATTGGTGAGACGGCGGTAATTGGAGATGATGTAGTAATTTATCATGGAGTGACTTTGGGTGGTACTGGTAAAGAATGGGGAAAGAGACATCCTAATATAGGTAGTAGAGTGATGATAGGAGCTGGGGCAAAAGTGCTTGGTAATATTAATATTGGAGATGATGTGAAGATTGGAGCAAATTCGGTTATTTTAAAAGATGTTTTACATAATGTAACAGCGGTTAGTATTTATAAGTAAAATGTGGTACAATAATTGTTATGAAACAAGAAAATGAAAAAGCGAAGATAATTGCATTTTGTGGTATTGATGGTAGTGGTAAGAGTACGCAACTTAAATTAGTTAGAGATTATTTGAGTAAGGATGCTAAAGTTTTAGTGGCTAAAATGAGTTATTCGCCATTAAATCGCATGGGTGATAATAAGATATTTGATTTAGCATTGAAGGGATATAGTGGACTTAAAATAATTTCTTATTATTATGATTTGCAACACAAAGATGTTTTTAATTATGATTATATTTTGTGTGATAGACATTTACTTTGTTATTTAGCGTATGCTTATGCATATGATGTTCCACATTTAGATATTGTAAGAAATTTATTTTTTATGGTTGATGATCCTGATTTGACTTTTTATTTTGATGTACCTGTTAGTGTAGCGATTGATAGAATAAGCAAAAGAACATTTATTGATAGAAATGAAAATGTGGATACACTTACTAAGGCTAAACAGGGATATGAATATACGATGGGAATATTTGATAATGTTTATCGAATAGATGGTATGCTTAGTGTGGAAGAAGAGTTTGAAGAAGTTGTAGATAAGATTCATCTTTTAAAAAGGTGAGTTTTATCTTTTTTTTCTAATTTTGGTGTGCTATAATTTTGAATATAGGAGGATTTTAAACGGATTATGAGTAAGAAGAAGATTATTATTTTGGCTTTAGCTATTTTAGTTATTATAATTGCTATTTTATTTAGAGTTTTTAGTATGGCTAGTGATGGTGAAAATAAGGTTGAAGAAGTTTTAGCTTTGACTGATAAACAATCAGATATTGAAAAAAGTTTTGAAAGCGAAGGTTATACTATAGAAAATCCTAATGTTATTTTGAATCCTTATGGTAATTCACCACTTACGGCATTGGTTATTTTTGAAACTGATGATGAGGAAGAAGTGAGTATTACTATTAAAGGTAAAGATGAACTTTCAACTTACGAATACACTTTTGATAAGGGAAAGGTTCATTATATTCCTGTTTATGGTCTTTATGCGGGAACAATTAATGATGTATTAATTAAAGCTGGTGATGATGAAAATACTTTAAAAATAAAGACTGATGATTTACCTGATGATTTTATAATACCTACTAGTGTAACTAAGGATGAAAGTAAACTTACTAATGATTTATATTTTTTTACACCTTCATCTAGTGGTTATACATGTGCTTATGATGTGAATGGTGATGTTAGATGGTATTTAGATGAAAGGGCTATTTGGGAAGTTAATAGACTTGAGAATGGACATTTACTTTTGAGTACTGAAAGGTTAGTAAATACTCCTTATTATTCAACAGGCTTATATGAGATGGATATGCTTGGTAAGATATATACAGAATATAGTTTGCCTGGAGGATATCATCATGATTATTTTGAAATGGAAAATGGTAATTTATTAGTAGCTTCTGATGATTTTGATAATGATTATGGAACTGTCGAGGATTATGTGGTTGAACTTGATAGACAGACTGGTAATATTGTTAAAACTATTGATTTGAAAGATATTTTGAATATGGAAGATGGTAAGAGTGAAAATTGGATAAGTTATGATTGGTTCCATAATAATTCTGTTTGGTATGATAAAAAGACTAATTCTATAACATTATCTGGCCGTCATCAAGATGCGGTTATTAATATAGATTATGATACTTTAGAACTTAATTGGATATTAGGTGATAGTACAAATTGGAGTGAGGAATATCAAAAATATTTCTTTAAGCCGGTTGGTGATACTGAATGGCAATGGTCACAACATGCGGCAATGATTTTACCTAATGGCAATGTATTTGTATTTGATAACGGAAATAATAAATCTAAAAATAAGGATGAATATGTAGCAGCTGAGAATAGTTATTCTAGAGGAGTTATTTATAAAATTGATACAGAAAATATGACTGCAGAGCAGGTTTTTGAATATGGCAAGGAAAGAGGCAATGATTTTTATTCACCTTATATTTCTGATGTGGATTATTTGGATGATAATCATTATATTGTTCATTCTGGTGGTATATCTTATACTAATGGTAAGATAAATAATCAACCTGCTGGTTTAGCTAATGCGGATAAGTTAGTTAGTGATACGGTCGAACTTTTAGATGGTGAAGTTATTTTTGAAATGGTTTTACCAACTAATAATTATAGAGTAGAGAAAATGAGTTTATATGGTGATGGAAAGTTTAGTTTGGGTAAGGCTCAGGAACTTGGTGGTTTAGGGGTAACTAAAATTGATGACCAAAAATTTACATTTATGATGAATGGTAAGGATATTGATGATGAATATAAAAGCCATAATATTAGTATTACACAAGAAAAAGATAGATTAGTAGTCAGTGGGACATTTAAAAAAGGTAGCCGTGTTAATGTAATTTTATATAAAGATATGATGGAAAATATTTACTTGATGAGAGTTAGTAACACACCTTATACAGCGTTATGTGTAGACTTAGGAGAAGAATCTAATGATGAAGATATAACTGCAACTAAATATATTAATAAAGATGGACTTATTGGTAAATATACAGTTTATATTGAAATAAATGGTATTTTGTATAATACTAATGAATATGTGAGATTTTAGATTATATATTAATTTGTCAATTTTGACATTTTGATGTATAATCTTTTTCTATGAGGTGACATTATGAAAGCAGCGATAGTATATAATCCTAATGCGACTGGGATGACTGATGAGGCTTTAAATAGTATGAATATGGTTTTAACTAAGCAAGGAATAGATGTTTCTGATTTAGAAAGTACTTATCCGGGACAAGTGATTGAACTTGTTAAAAGGGCTAATGAAGATAGTGATTTATTGGTGACTATGGGTGGTGACGGTACTTTAGGTGAAGCTTTTAGAGCTTTTGGTGATGTAAATCAAAAGGTTAATTATGTTCATATAGCAACAGGGACAGCTAATGATACGGCTAATAATCTAGGCTTATATCAAGGGTCTGTTTATTCTTCAATAAGACTTTATGAAAATTTGAATAAGTGTATGGTTGTAGATGTTGATATGCTTACAGCTAATAAAGTACCTTTTGCTTATGTTTCGTGCTGTGGTACATTTACTAATTTGACTTACGAGACACCAAAGAGTTTTAAGAAGACTTTTGGGAAAATGGGGTATTATATGTTTTCTGGACTTATAGGTCTTTCTTGTTTACCAGATGTAGTTCATAAGCCACTTAAGATTAGTTATGATGTCGATGGTCAGCGGAAGATTACGTCTGCACTTACAATGATTGTTTCTAATACAAAGACTTTTGCAGGTTTTGAACTTTTTCCAAAAGCGGATATTTCCGATGGAATGTTTGAGGTAACGGTTTTAAAAAGTTTGCCTGGTAAAAGGACAATTAAAGCTTTATCAGAATTGGTTTATAAAGATGGTAAAAATTTTGATATTTATAAATATAGTAAATACATTGAAACCTTTCAAACTGATGATTTTAAAGTTATATTTGAAAATGGTGAGCCAAGACTTGGTTTTAATCATGATGGAGATCACGCTTTTGTATCTTTAAATGATGATAATAGTTTGGATTATAAGATACATAAAAAGGTTAAGATGTTATTGCCACAAAGGGCTACTTTAAAATAGTTTTTTGTGGTTTCTTTTTATGTTTTATTTCATATATATGATTAGGAGGTGTGAAATGGAATATAGAGGAATAGATGTTTCTAAATATCAAGGAGATATTAATTTTAAAAAAGTTAAAGACGCGGGTGTTCAGTTTGCAATAATTCGTATTGGATATGGACAGTATGAAAGCCAAAAAGATGAAAAGTTTGAGGCAAATTATGAAGGTTTTAGAAGTGTTGGAATACCAGTAGGTGTTTATTTATACTCTTATGCACTTAGTGTGAATGATGCGAAAAAAGAGGCTAATACGGTTTTAAAATGGCTTAATGGTAGAGAGCTTAATTTGCCAGTATACTATGATATAGAAGATAAATCACAAGTTAATCTAGGTAAAAGTACTTTAACTAGTATGTGCGAGGCTTTTTGTGATGTGATTGAAAAAGCCGGTTACTGGGCTGGTGTTTATGCGAATAAGTATTTTTTTACGACTTATTTAGATTATGAAAAATTACAGGATAAATATACCATTTGGGTAGCTCAATATAATGATACAAATACTTACCGTGGGGTGTATGATATGTGGCAATATACTTCATCTGGTAAAGTTAATGGTATAAGTGGTAATGTGGATATGGATATTCTTTATAGAGATATATTTGATAATCGTGGAGATGGTAATGAAGATAGAGGTGATTTACCTGATTTAAGTGGATATAATGGTACTTCAATAGTTGATGCTTTGAAATCAGTAGGTTATGATAGTTCATTTGAATCAAGGAAGGAATTATATAAAGAGGCTGGGTTTACGGATATTTACACTGGAAGTGCTTCACAAAATGAAAATTTACTTAGGGTTTTACAAGGTGGTAGTTTAGGTAGTAGTTATTATAAAACAGATTATAAAGGACTTTCATTTGTTGATGGGCTTAAGTCGATAGGAGTAGATTCTAGTTTCGCAAATAGAAAAAGAATTGCAAGAGCGAATGGAATTAGTAATTATACAGGGTCAGCTTTACAGAATATTAAATTACTTAATTTACTTAAGAAGGGCAATTTGAAAAAGGCTTAATTTAAGGAGGTTCTTTAACCTTCTTTTATTTTGACTTAAAAAATATAAAGTGATTTATCGAAAATATTACTTGTTTTTTTGTGATATTTTGGATATGGATAGGATAGGAGAGGTATTCATGAAAGAGAAAAAATATATTAAAACAAATATAATAGGCTTTGTAGTAGGAGGACTTTTAATAAGTGGATTTGCAGTGTATGCAGTTACATATTTTCCAAGTAATCAAGTAACTTATGATAATAAGGAAAGTGGACTTAAAAGTACAGATGTTCAAGGAGCGATAGATGAGCTTTATAATACATGTTTCCCATCAACTATAATTGGAGGCAATGGTTTATTAGAAAATGTTGAAATTGTAACTTCAGGAGATGGGTTATATAAAGATGAATATGAAGATGGAAGATATTTTTATAGAGGAGCTAATCCCAATAATTATGTAAGTTTTAATGCTGAGAAAGCAGGATGGAGAATTATATCCATAGAAAAAGATGGAACAATTAAAATAATAAAAAATAATAGTACTGAAAATAAAGAGTTTAATTCTTCTGGTACTGGAAATTGGTCAAATTCTTCTATTAATACATACTTAAACAATACATTTTATAGTAATTTAACTTTAGAATCACAAAATAAAATAGTATCACATGATTTTAGTGTTGGAGTAGTAAGTGAAAATAATAATGATATTGTAAATCAAATTCAAAGCGAGAATATGACAAAATGGAATGGTAAAATAGGATTTATTAGTGTTAGTGAATATTTAAGAGCTAATTCAAATTATTCTCAATGTCGAACATATCAACTTAATAATTCTAATAGTGTATGTAAGAATACAAATTGGCTTGTTACTTCATATAAGTGGTGGACAATATCAGAGTTTAATAATTATCTTACGTATTATATAAATAACGATGGAAATGTATACAGTAATGAATTAATAAATTCATATGCTGTTAGACCAGTATTATATATTTCATCATCTGTTCAAATCACCGGAGGTGATGGCAGTCAGTCAAATCCATTTACATTTGAATAATCTTTTCATATTATAAAATAGAGATAATTTAAAATCTCTATTTTTTATATACTAGGAATTTGCTTTGCAAAAGTAAAAAAGGCGTGGTTGTAATAAATACACTAAAAAAGACGGCAATTAAATCCGTTAAAAATCAAGAATAGATTGTTTTTAATAATCAACTTCAACAGTAATAGGTTTCATTTTGATTTTACATTTATCGCATAGAAAAATAGGATTGTTTTTAAAAGTTTCATTATTCATTTTTTGAAATGTACTTTGTGGAATTAGTTTTGTGTTTCCACATTTAGGGCATAAAAACTTGATACTCATAGA
>CALVRQ010000033.1 GCA_944358685.1 uncultured Bacilli bacterium | reverse complement strand
ATTATTCCATATTTAGTTATATATGTTCCGGTTTGTTTTATACCTTTTTTTAAGTTTATTTTTAGTTGATATTCAGATTTTCTTTCAATTGTTATTATATCGTCTATCGTTATTTTTGTTTGAACGTTATTATCATTATAAATAATTTGGTTGTTACGTTTGATTCCTTTGCCTTTAAATGTGTGAGTACCATTTTCGTTTTTTAATGTGGCTTCGATATATATTTTACTCATATTATTACCTCGCACAAAGATTATAACATATATATAATTTTTTTACTTATATTTTTGAAAATTTTTCCAATAATAATGTTAGAAAGCGACGTGATTTAATGAAAAAGGAAAAGACTAAGAAAAGTAAAAAATCAAAAAAATGGTTATTTATTATTTTGGGAATTATTTTCTTTTTTATTATTATTTACTTCGGTATATATTTATATGCAAGAATGCAACCAAAATTGCCAATAACTGGGGCGAATGGATATCATTTATATGATATTAATGGTGAAGTATATACAGCTAGTTCTAATGAAGATGTAAGTTTGAGTGATATTTCTCAGCATTTAATTAATGCGACAATTGCGGTTGAAGATAAAAACTTTTATAAACATCACGGTTTTGATTTTTTAAGGATTATAAAGGCTTTGTTTGTTAATTTAAAGTCTGGAGAAAATTTACAAGGAGCTTCGACAATTACCCAACAGTATTCCAAAAATTTGTTTTTAGAGTTTGATAAGACTTGGGATAGAAAGATTAAAGAAGCTTGGATTACAATTAGACTTGAGAGTCATTATAGTAAAGATGATATTTTAGAGGGTTATTTAAACACAATAAATTATGGTGGAATATTTGGAATTGAGAATGCTTCTAAATATTATTTTAATAAAAGTGCGAAGGATTTAACTTTAGCTGAGGCAAGCATGCTGGCGGGAATACCAAAAAATCCTAGTAAATATTCACCTTTGATAGATGAAGATAGTGCGAAGACAAGGCAGAAGATTATTTTAAATGCAATGGTTAAAAATGGTTATATTACGCAAAATGAAGCTGATGTAGCTTATAATACAACGCTTAATTATGAGAAAAGTGAGGAAGAAGCTAATTTAAAGATGATGATGTATTATCAAGATGCTGTTATGGATGAGCTTAGTTCTATTAAAACGATTCCTTCTTCTTTTTTGGAAACAGGAGGGCTTAAAATTTATACTAATTTGGATATGAAGGCACAGAAGGCTCTTGAAGATAGCGCAAATAAAAATATAACTAATCCAGATATTCAGATGGCTGGTGTGGTAATGGATCCTCAGACTGGTAAAGTTTTAGCACTATCTGGTGGTAGAGATTATAATAAGAGTCAGTATAATAGAGCGACGATGGCTAAAAGACAAGTTGGCTCAACAATTAAACCGTTTTTATATTATTCAGCTTTAGAAAATGGTTTTACACCTTCGACAACATTTACTAGTGAAAAAACTACTTTTAGTTTTTCTGGTAATAAAACTTATACTCCGAAAAATTACAATGATGAATATGCGAATGGTCCAATTAGTTTAGCGGCTGCGATTAGTTATTCAGATAATATTTATGCGGTGAAGACCCATTTATTTTTAGGGGATGATGCACTTCCTGATATATTAAGAAGGGTTGGTATTGATGAGGAATTAAATACTCTACCTTCTCTTGCATTAGGGGCTGAAGAGATAAATATGATGGATATGATGGCTGCCTATAGTGCTTTAGCTAATGAAGGATATAAGGTTGAGCCTTATTTTATAAGTAAGGTTACAGATATGGAAGGCAATGTTTTATATGAGTATAAACCAAATTTGGAAAATGTTTTGAATAAAAATACAGTTTATGTTTTAAATGAACTTTTAACGACGACTTATGCGAAAGAGTTTCAAGATTACAATGTTCCAACATGTTTAAGTATTGCGCCAAAGATGACTCATAAATATGCATTAAAAACAGGAACAACTAATACTGATAATTTGATTTTTGGTTATAATAAAGAGCTGGTTGTTGGTATGTGGACAGGATATGATGATAATAAGGATGTTTCTAGCCAAGATAGTTCTAATTTAAAAAATGCCTGGGTAGATATAATAGAAAGTTACTTAGAAGGTAAAACTGATGAGGAAACTTGGTATGAGACACCTAATAATGTTGTTGGAGTGGCAATTGATCCTATAAGTGGTAAAGTGGCTAGTAATAGTAGTAAGGCAAAAGTTTTATATTATATAAAAGGAACTGAACCTACAGAAAATAAGGCATCTTTAGATGAATCTATTCCGACAGTTAAGTTAGAAGAATAAAAAGGAAGATTAAATTTTAAATGTTTAATCTTCTTTAATTTATAGTGAGATTTGATATGGATTACTTTGACTTCCATCTCCACCTGTGATTTTGATTGATGATGAAAGATACACTACCGCATGAACCGCATACGAATCACTAGAATCCCAACCATAATGTATAAAACCATTTCCAAGGTAAAACACTATACTACTATTTGAAGATATAGTCCATTTATTATCACTGTTGAATAGCCAATTGGTATTTTTACATTCACTTTGATTAATATTATTACTATATAATGATGTACATTTATCATTAGAATTAATCCTCAAATATTCGCTAACACTTATTAAACCAACTTTGCCACTCCATTTAATGCTATTTTCATCATCTATTTGATTTTCCAAATCATTATTTTCTTCTTGTATTGACCCAATGCCAAAATCATGTGTCACTATCATATTTTGAGCATCAATAGTTAAATTATTATAATATGTATTATTCAAATATGTATTTAAACTAGATGGTCTTGCCCAATCAGTTAACCAATCTGAATCCCACTCATAATTTCCTATGCTTTTTTGCTTTATAATCTTAATTGTTCCATCACATTCAATTGAAATTATTCGCCATAATTCATTATTAAAAGTAATATAATTCTTTGGATTAACTCCTTTATAAAAATACCTGCATTCATAAGAATCTTTATCTAAATTAACTTGTTCCAAAATTTGTTCTCCACCTGTAGGTTCTTTTGTACATACACCATAAAGTTCATCTATCGCTCCTTGGACATTTGTACTTTCAAGTCCACTATTACTATTATCATATGTGGTACTACTACTTGGAAAATATGTCATAGCTATTACACTTACTGTTCCACATACTATTACCCCTGTTATAAATCCTGGTAAATATCATTTTATAATTTTTTTCACCATCTTTTTACTCCTTTTCTATTTTCAAATTTATTATACCATATTTTTGTCCTATTAGGACAAAAAACTTCATTTTAATTAAGCTATTATTTAATTAGGTGATAGAATGAAGGACAATTTAAGTGACTATTATTGTAATTTGGTTAAAATAAATTTGAAACGTTTGAAAAAAGAAAGAAAATGGAGTATCACTAAAATGGCTTTAATTTTAGGACTTAGCGAGAGTTATTTGGGTCATTTATTAAGTTTAAAATCACCTAAAACTCCTTCCATTCAATTATTAGGTGCTTTTTGTGAAAGAGCTAATGTACCTATAACTTATTTTTTTGAAGAAAAAAATTCCCCAATTAATTAGGGAAATTTTTTGTTTTTAATTTGTTTTTCTTTAATGTTTGATTAAATATTAATATATATTTGTATATTTCATTTTGATTAGCAAAAATTACGCCATTATTTTTTAAATTTTCAATCATTCCATCGTTAATATTTGTTTGGTTTAGGTTATATTCTTGGATAAAATCGTCAAATAATGGGTCTATTAATATAAAACTGGTTCCATTTATACTGTTATCTTGGTAACTAGCTACTACAAAAGCATGAGGATTTAATAATGGGTTAAAAAAGCATACATTTAATATTTGTGCTGTAATGTCTCTCTCATCTAAATAGTCTTTTACCATAGAAGCTATTTCTTCATCTAGACTATAATGTTCAGGTAGTTGCTTTTTTTGTTCTTTGATTTTCTTTACTAAATTCATAATAGTTTTTGGTGAAGATTTTTTCTTTTCTTCACTATGATAATTATTCTCTAATTCGATTATAGAATCACAAATTTTAAAGTAATAAAAATTAATTATTGATGAGAAATCTTCTTCGCCTAGGGCTTTTTGCATTGCTTTTTTATATGTTCTATTTTCATTACTTGAAATATATACTGGAGGCACATCAACATCAATGAAAAGTTTATTAATAAATGCACGAATGGAACGGCCATTACCGTCTGAAAATGGATGTACTTTAATCAATCTACATTTTAACATAATGCATTTATCTATATAAGAAAATAAGAAACTAGGATTATTTTTTACTTCATTTTGCATATCTAATATTTCTTTTAAATCATAATCAAGCATTTTCATTTCATATCTTATATAACTAGCAGGTGTCAAATCAACTGGAACGCCATCTAAATGAGCGTCACCATTTCTAATGTTTCCTCCAAAATCAGGGTATGGAGCTTTAGAAAATAATTTTCGATGTAAATCAAGTAAAGTATAAATATCAAATCTATTATTTATCTCATCTGATAATAAGTAGTCGTACATTTCTTTCAATCCCTGCTTTTCAAATTCTAGATGAGCATTTTCTAAAATTGATTCACAGGCAACGTAATGTCTCAAAAATTCTTTAGCTTCTTTATTTAGATGACGTCTTTCTGGCGTTAATTGATAGTAAAAGATAAGTAATCTTTTGGGAATAGTAATCCCATCTTTATATAATTGTCTTGTTCTTTTTCTTTCTATATAATCATTAAATAATGCTTTTAAAATTTCTGATAATTCTTCTTGGTTTGTAATAATTCTACTCATAAAATCACCTTTTTGAATGCTATTTTAACAAATTATTAAAATATAGTCAATTCTAGGTTGTTGGCTGATGTTTTTAAAA
>CALVRQ010000032.1 GCA_944358685.1 uncultured Bacilli bacterium | reverse complement strand
TCGAATTTAGATTTATATCTATATTCATTATATCATTAAACATTGTTGAACAAAAGTAACTTCATCATCAAATTATATTATTCACTTAAAAACAAGCTTTTGAGAAGCTTGTTAATTTGTGATAATGTATGGGTCTTGCTGTGTACCTGTTCCAGATAATGTAATATCTGATGAGAGATAGAGAACAGGATATATGCCTTGTGACATATTAGTGGGACCAGTTAGAGGAATATTACTTTGCATACTTGAACTAGGGCCTTTTAAATCAACTAAATAAATTAAATTGGAACTATTATATACAGGTGTAATCGTTTCCATATAACCAATATTATCTTCGTTAAATATCCAATTAGTAGTCATACAAATATTATGGTTGGTATTATTTAAAGCAAAATTTTCACACTGCTCTATATTACTATTAGCTCTTAAATATTCACTAACCGTAATTAAGCCAATGTATGCCAACTGTGATTGTACTTTGTTTTCACCATTTATTTGATCTATTAAATTGTTATTTTCGTTTATTACTGGTCCTATGTTCCATGTATGTGATACTATTTTATCTTGATTAGTAGTCATTGTTGCTAAGTACTCTCCGTTTAAATATGTTTTTATATCTGAAGGCCTGTCCCAATTATTTGAATTTGAACTGTCCCATTTATAGGAACCAATTCTACTCTGTTTAATTATTTTGATTGTTTTATCGTTTTCTACCGATATAATTCGCCATGTTTCATTGTTAAAGTTTATATAGTTATTGGGGTTTACACCTTTATATGTACATTTACCATCTTCATAAATATCAATATATAATCCATCTCCACTTTCAGTAGTGCATAATTCTCTTAACATATCAGCAGCTTTTTTCTCTTTTATATTTCCTTTGGCTATTATACTTAAATTTGTTTGAAAGGCCGCATATCCTACTCCCATTACAATCAATAAACATATAGTCGAAACCATAATTATTTGTTTGTTTCTTTTATTTTTTTGTCTTCTAGTTAATCTTCTTCGCATAACTACACCTCCCTATGATTTGATTATATCACATTTTGGTATATATTGCATACTTTTGATAACAATTTCTTTTTTAATGGGAAAATTTATCTAGGTGATTTTATGATAGATAATAATTTAAAAAGATGCCGCGAAGAACTAGAAATGACGCAAACTGAATTAGGATATGTTTTTGGTGTGCAAAAAGCAACTATGTCTAACTGGGAAAATGGTTATAGTGTTATGCCATTAAAAAAGTTAGTTAAGTTTTCTAATTTATATGGATTTTCTCTAGATTTTATTTTGGGGTTAGATAAAAACAATAAAAATTATTCGGATAAAATAAAACTTGATAAAAAGATTGTTGGAGAAAAATTAAAGGTTTTAAGGAAAACACTTGGATTATCTCAGCAGAAAATAGCCGATGAATGTGGTATTTCACGGGCTACTTACTGTCATTATGAAATTGGGATGAATTTAATTACGACACTTACTTTATATACAATTTGTAAAAATCACAAAATATCAATGGATGAATTTTTAAGATAAATTTTTGTAAAGAAAAAAGCGAACTCAACATTCGCTTTTTAAAATTCGATTAATTCGTACTCTCTTTCACCAAAGCCTAATTCAGCTGCGGCTTCAATAGTATGAACACCGTGTCTTGATTCAATTCTTTCGATTAATTTATCTTTACCTGGATCAGTAGAATTATAAACTAAATCTAGACAAGCTTGGTCAGCGGCAATTGGATCAGTACTAGCAAGTACTCCGATGTCCCCCATACAAGGAGCTGATGCATTACCGTCACAGTCACAATCTACTGATAAATTTTTCATGACATTTATATAAACAATATTATTTTTGAAATGATTTACAACACTTTCAGCTGCATCGGCCATAGCTTCTAGGAATCGATCTTGCTCCGGAAGGTTATCCCAAAGTTTTGTTTGATCGTTAGTAGCACCTGCTGTATGGATTAAAGTTTTACCGGCAGAAGATGCACAACCGATTGAAAGTTGTTTTAAAGCTCCACCATATCCACCCATGGCATGACCTTTAAAGTGAGATAGAACTAACATTGAATCATAGTTTACTAAATCTTTACCAACATAGTTTTTCTTTAAGATTTTTCCATTCGGAACATCTAATTCTAAATCTGGTCCTTCTTCATCTAATAAATCAAATTTGAAATATTTATCCCATTCGTGTTCTTTAATTAACTGTTTATGTTTTTCTGTAGAGTTTCTAGCTCCTTCATAAGCTGTATTACATTCAACTACTGTACCATTTACATGTTCTACTAATGGTTTTACAAATTCTGGTCTTAGGTAGTTTTGATTACCTTTTTCACCAGAGTGTAATTTAACTGCTACATTACCTTTTAGATTTACGCCTAATTTTTCATAGATTTTAATTAGACTTTCTTTAGTAATTTCTTTTGTAAAATAAACTTTTGACATTGTGTCAACCTCCTTTACAATATAATTATATTATTTTTTTTAGAAAAATGCAACTGAGGATTTTTTGAGTAATTTATATTTTTGTTAATATTATTGATGTTTGTTAAAGTATATAAATAATGTTATTATTATATATGTGGTTATTTATCACATGTTTTAATAAAAATGATAAAATAAATTAGGGAGTGATTATAATGTTTAAATATGAAACTAATTCTAGATTAGTTAAACCTGGTCAGACATTCGTAGCTATTAAAGGTTATACAGTGGATGGCCATGATTATATAAATGATGCGATTAAAAATGGAGCTACTGCAGTTATTGCGGAAAAAGAAGTTAAATGTGATGTGCCGATTACAGTTGTAGAAAATTCTGCGGAATATTATCAAGGATTGCTTGTTAAAGAATATAAAGATAACTTTAAAGATTTAAAATTAATTGGAATTACTGGTACAAATGGTAAAACAACATCAGCTTATTTAACTTATCAAATGCTTTTAACTTTAGGTAAAAAAGCTGCTTATATTGGAACTTTAGGTTTTATGTGTGAGAATTACTTTAAAGAATTACCAAATACTTCACCTGAAATTTTAACTACATATAAATTACTTGAGGAAGCTAAAGAGCGTGGATGTGAATATGTGGTTATGGAGGTTAGTAATTTTGCTTTAGATCAAAAGAGGATTGAAGGACTCGAGTTTGTTGCTGGAGCTTTTACTAATTTAACTGAGGACCATTTGGATTATCATAAAACGATGGAAAATTATTTAAAAGCTAAATTATTACTTACTGATTACATTAAAAAAGATGGAGTTTTACTTGTCAATAAAGATGATGAGGCTAGTAAAAGATTTATAGAAAGATTTGAAAATACTAAGACTTATGGATTTGGAAATGCGGATTATGATATTATTAGTGACGACATTCATCCAGACCATACTGATATTAAATTTAAAGTTAAAGGGCACGAATATAAAGTTACTACTAATTTGACAAGTAAATTTAATGTTTATAATTATTTTACAATGTTTGGTATTTTATGTGAATTAGGTTTTGATATTGATATGTTAATTAATAAAACTAGTGATTTAAAAGCACCTAAAGGTAGATGTGAAACTTATAAGGTTAAAAATGGTTTTGCGGTTGTCGATTATGCCCATACACCTGATGCAGTTTTAAAGGTTGTTACAGCTTATAAAGAACTTGCCAAAGCAAGAGTTATTACATTAGTTGGTTGTGGTGGTGATAGAGATCCAATGAAAAGACCTATTATGGGTGAGATTGCTTCTAATTATAGTGATTATGTAATCTTTACTAATGATAATCCAAGAACTGAAGATCCAGAAAATATTATGAAAGATATTTTAAAAGGAGTTAAGAAAGATAATTATGAAGTTTGTTTAGATAGGCGTGAAGCTATTAAAAAAGCTTTAGATATGATTGAAAAAGATGATATTGTATTGTTACTTGGTAAGGGTCATGAAGATTATCAAATTTTAGGTCATACTAAAGTACATTTAGATGATAGTGAAGAAATACTTAAATATATAGAAAAAAGCGAATAATTGAAATTCGCTTTTTATATTGCAGTAGGTGCGAGGAAATCAAAGGCTTTAATATTTCTTAAAATACCATAAATTATAAAAATTACTATCACCACATACCAAACTTTTTCGGGAATTTTTTTATATAATGATTTATCTTTTCTTATTAAGTAATCAATATACAAATATAGGCCTATTGGAAGTGAGACAAAAAGTAGTGGATTATATCTAAAGGCTCCATAAAAATCTAATTTTAAAAGTGAAAGTAACATTCTAGTAATACCACATCCTGGACAATAAAAGCCTGTAATTGTTTTGATTGGACAAGGTATATAAAAGTGAAAGTAACTAGAGATTAATAAATATATAATTAATAAAAGTAATACAATTAAAAACTTCTTCATAAAGAAAAAAGCTTATGCGCTTTGTCCTTGTCTTGCTCTAGTTATTTCATTTAAACCATTTTGAATTAGGGCATAATTAATAATACCAAAACCAATTAACTGTAAAAGCAAAAATACTACAGAATTATCTTCAGCTCGTAAATTATTTTTTTCTTTAGCTATCATTAATAATTTACCCATTTTGTAGGCCCAATAGATACCATAAATACCACAGGTAATAATTGTTAATAAAAATGCTACTCCACCTGATGATAAGCTAGTATCTTCACTGGCTTGTTCTGTCTCGTTGGTGATACAGATAAACCAATAAATTCCATAAATTCCGCAGGTTACAATGGTTAAAATAATACTAGTAGCAATTCCTCTTTCTCTCATACTCTCACCCACTATTAATTAAACTATGTACTATATGAATGTCAATCATTATTTAAAAATTTTTGGGCTTTATTTTTTATTCTGGAGATTGCATTATCAATTGACTTATTATCTTTATCTAAAATTTCAGCAATTTCACGGTAGTTAAAACCGCTTATTTTAAGTTCGAAAACAGCACTTTCAAATGGAGTTAAAGTTTTTTGAATATTTTTGACTAGTTCTTTAGCATTTTCATTATCAATTAATTTATTTTCTGGATTACTATTACTATCTTCTAATAAGTTTTCTAATCCTTTGTTATCGTGGGCTAGGTCTTCAACGTAATATGATTCGTTTAACAGTTGGTGTTTAAAGCGGCTAGCTGATTTAACAAGGCTAATTAATCTTCTTTCGATGCAGGTTTTAGCATACGTAAAAAAAGTTGTGTCTTTATTCTCATCAAAGGTGTTTATGGCAGTACTAAAGCCGATCATTCCTTCTTGGATTAAATCATTTAAGTCAAAGCCGGTATTTTGAGTTGTATTATATATTTTTTTTGCTAGACCGATGATTAATGGTTTATATTTATGAAATAATGTTTCGGTGGCTTCTTCATTATCTGCTACCATAGATAATACTTCATAATCGTTTGCGTTATCATATTTCACTTATTTCTCACCGCCTCATAAATAACTAAAGCAGCTGCGACTGAAGCATTTAAACTGTTTACCGTGCCATACATTGGTATTTTGGCTATAAAGTCACAATTTTCAGCTACTAGTCTACTCATTCCTTTTCCCTCGTTACCGATAATAAGAGCTATTTTTCCGGTATAATCTATTTTTTTGTAATCAGTTCCTTCCATATCAGTTCCAATAATCCAAAATCCGTTATCTTTTAAAGTCTTGATGGCATTTGTAAGATTACTGACCATAGCTATATTGACTTTTTCTAAGGTTCCGGCACTGGTTTTCATAACTGTGGCATTTACTTTGACAGACCTATCTTTAGGTATGATTATACTAGTTATACCGGCAGCTTCACAGGTTCTGATGATGGCTCCAAAATTATGTGGATCTTCTAAGTGGTCTAATATGACTATAATATTTTTGTCTAATAATTTATCTAAAAAACAATAATTATAGTCTTTGATATCGAGAATAATACCTTGATGATTTCCGTTTTCAATTTTATCTAATTCATGTTTAGGTAATAATTTGGTTTGAATGTTATTGTCTTTTATTTTATTTAATATATCTTTGTCGTTAAAGTTGTCATAAAGATATATTTTATTTACGATTTTTGGATTATTTAATATTTCTTTTGCGACGTTTTTTCCAAATACATGCATTTTAATCACCTACTATATATTTCATAATTTCATTTATTCTGTTTTGATTATTTTTGATTTCTAAATAACCTAATAGAGCTTCAAGTCCGGTGGCTTTTTTATAAGTTATTATACTAGTGTGTTTTGGATGAGATAGAACTTTATGATTTCTAGCTCTTTTGACGATTTCCAATTCTTCACTGGTTAGAAAGTTATCTTCTATCATTTTATCTAGAAAATTACTTTGGGCTTTAGCTGATACGTATTTTATGGCCATTTCTTGTAAGTCTTTTACTTTATAATTTCCCTTTTTTGTTAAATATTTTCTGATATACAGTTCATATGTGGCATCTCCTAGATAGGCTAAGGCTAGAGAATTTATATTTAAAATGTTTAAGTAATTTAATATAAGTTTAATATCGTTTTGATCTTTTTTTCTATTTAATGTTTTTTTTAATTTTAAAACTTCTTCTGGAGTTTGAACTAAATAGTTTTCAATTGTTTTTCCTTTGTATTCATTATAATAATGAGTACTAAAGTTAATAATATTATCTATGAAATAAACTTTATAATTATCTATTTCTTTATCGAAGGTACAGTTAAATGTTTTTAGTAATATTTCATTATACTCGTTTGTTACAGCAATATCAATATCATGGCATGTATCTTTAATGCCATTTAATACTAAAGCAGCAGAGCCAATTATGATGATGTTTTGGCTATCTAAATTATATTTTTGTAATATTTGTAGTACTTCACTTTTATTCATTTTCTTCTATCCTATCAAAAGTTACCCCTTTAATATAGCCATTTTTTACATCACCAATTATTAATGATATTACTTTATCATAGTCGATATTTCCACCTTTAATTAGACAGCCTCTTTTTTTGCCTATTTCTTCGATACTTGTGACGATATCTTCATCTAGATAATCTAAATTATATCTTTCTTTTAAGATATTAGGATAATATTTTTCTAAGGTAATTAAGATATGACAAGCAACATCAAATAAAGGTAAGGTTTCTTCTTTAATAGCTGTTAGGGCCGCTAGATTTAAAGCTTCTCTTTGATCTAGTTTTGGCCATAGTATACCTGGGGTGTCTAGTAATTCTATTTTGTCATTTACTCTTATCCAACCAATACTTTTAGTAATTCCTGGTTTATTACCAATACTAGCGACTTTTTTACCAGCCAAATGGTTTATTAAGGTTGATTTTCCAACATTTGGGACACCTATTACTAATACTCTTGCTTTCCTATTTAAAAGGCCTTGTTTTTCTCTTTTTTCCCACTTTTCTTTTAAAAGTTTCTCTGTTGCATTTAAAATCTGCTTTAAATTACTATTATTTTCTAAATTAATAAGAATAACGGTATAGCCTTTACTTTCATAGTATTTTATCCATTTGTTGGTTTCAGTTTTATCACATAAATCAGCTTTGGTCATAATCATTAATCTTGGTTTATCACCAGTATATTCGTCAATATCAATTATTTTAGATGATTTTGGCATACGACTATCTACCATTTCATAGATAATATCAATATATTTTAAATTTTCTTT
Organism: uncultured Bacilli bacterium; assembly: GCA_944358685.1. The sequence goes on along the minus strand of CALVRQ010000032.1, from coordinate 289 downwards.
GATTAATCTTTTGGTTTTAGCCATATGACCAGGGTACCAGTTGATGTTTCCCTTTTGGAAACCTTTTTCTTCATTTGCCATTACTATCACCCACTTTACTACTTTCTTCCAACAATAAATCAAAATCTGATTTATATAATTTATCTTGTTTTACTCTATATTTTTCAAATTCTGTTAGTGCTTTATCACAGGCTATTTCATGTGATATTTTACCAGCATCTTTCAATATATCTCTATCATCTGATAATAAAAATTTATCAATTCGAGTTGACCAGTCTTCCATTGTCAT
>CALVRQ010000031.1 GCA_944358685.1 uncultured Bacilli bacterium | reverse complement strand
AACGCATGCAAGCCGAAAACCATACTGTAGCTTTGCACACATCATCACACATATATAGTTATGTATATTCATCAGAAACAAACTACTTTAATGACCTAAATCAAATAAGAATGCAAATATATCAAATAACTGGTCAAAAGCCGAGAATAGTAAGATTGCCCGGCGGTTCATCAAACACTATATCTAAAAAATATAATCAAGGCATAGTAACTAGAATCACAAACACCTTAAATGAAAATGATTTTTATTACTTTGACTGGAATATTGATAGTGAAGATGCTAACGGAAATCAAACAAAAGAAAGTATATATTGTAATGTAACGAATAGAATACATAATGGAACAAATATCATCTTAATGCATGATTCTTCGACTAAACAAACAACATTAGAAGCATTACCTTATATTATAAAATATGCTAAAGCAAACGGCTATACCTTCGCAAAAATAACTAAAAATACTGAAGCCATACATCATCATATAAACAATTAAGATAAGTTCCACTTATCTTTTAATTATGGGAAAATATGTGAATACAAAATATTATTGTTAGGATATTGACAATATTTAAAAATTATACTAAAATGTTTTAGCAGGCAGTAAAGAAGGTGAATAATGGAAAGCGAAAGAGTAACCTATAAGATAAAAAATTTAAACCATGATATTATAAGGTATATTTGTGAAACTGGGGTCGATAAAAGAAAATTACCAACTCCTGCTCAAATGCAAATCCTGCACTATATAATCTCTAGACAAAAAGAAAAAGTATATCAAAAAGATATTGGAATTGCTTTAAACTTAAGACGAGCAACTCTATCTGAAATTCTAAAAACAATGGAAAAAAATGACCTTATTTTTAGAATTCAAGATAAAACTGATACAAGAAAAAAAGAAATAATTCTGAGTGACACAGCTAAAGAAAATTTTCAAATTGTTAAAAACACATTAAATAAAGCCGAAAAAACAATCACCAAAGACATAAGCAAAGAAGAATTAGAAAACTTTTTCAAAGTAATCAGTAAAATGCAAAAAAATCTAAAGAATGAAAGGATGAAGTTATGTTAAAATTATTAAGAAATCTAACAAAAAAAGAATGGTTATATGCCATATTTTGTGTAATTCTAATTGTCGGCCAAGTATGGTTAGAATTAAAAATTCCAGATTATATGTCTGAAATAACTGTCCTTGTTCAAACCGAAGGCAGTAAAATGTCTGACATTATATTAAATGGTGGATATATGGTCTTGTGTGCTTTAGGCAGTTTAATATTTGCTGTCGGTGCTGGTTATTTTGCTGCTTATATCGCATCAGAATTTTCTAAAAACACTAGAAAAGAAATATTCGATAAAGTTCAAAATCTTGACACTGAAGAAATAAAAGCCTTTCAAACCAGTAGTTTAATCACCAGAACAACTAACGATGTTACACAAATAGAATTATTAATTGCTATGGGCCTACAACTATTAGTAAAAGCACCAATTACAGCCATATGGGCAATCACAAAAATCTTAAACAAAGGTTGGCAGTGGAGTGTCATCACCGGCATCGCTGTATTAATTTTACTAGGTGTTATCATAACTCTTATGATTATCGTTATTCCAAGATTTAAAATCGTTCAAAAATTAATTGACAAAATCAATGGTATTGCTAGAGAAAACTTAACTGGTATTAGAGTAGTAAGAGCCTTTAATGCCGAAAAATATCAAGAAAAAAAATTCGACAAAGTTAATGACAAACTTACAAACTTACAACTATTTAATCAAAAGAAATTTGCTATTATGATGCCTGTTATGTATCTAATCATGTATGGATTAACCTTATCCATTTATTTCATAGGTGCTGGAATGATTCAAAACTCAATCTTAGCTGATAAAATTACCATATTTGGTAACATGATTGTCTTTAGTTCATATGCCATGCAAGTAATTATGTCATTTTTAATGCTTGCTATGATTTTCATGATGATTCCAAGAGCCGAAGTATCAGCCAAAAGAATAAATGAAGTATTAGACACTAAGCAAAAAATTATTCCTGGAACCTTTGAAGGCGAAACCAAAGAAAAAGGAACTGTTGAATTTAAAAATGTATCTTTCAAATATCCAGATGCTGATGAATATGTCTTAGAAAATATTTCATTTAAAGTAAATCAAGGTGAAACAATTGCCTTTATCGGTTCAACAGGTAGTGGTAAATCAACCTTGATAAATTTAGTTCCAAGGTTCTATGATGCTACTGAAGGAGAAGTATTAATTGATGGCATCAACGTTAAAGATTACAAATTTGAAGCTTTAAATAATAAACTAGGATATATTCCGCAAAAAGCAGTGATGTTTGCTGGAACAGTAAATTATAACATCAGCTATGGTGAAAATGGCAAAGGTAAAAAAAGTGAAGAAAAAATTAAAGAAGCCGCTAAAGTAGCTCAAGCCGATGAATTCATTGAAAAAATGGATGATAAATATGAAACACACATTGCTCAAGGCGGAACTAATGTCTCTGGTGGGCAAAAACAAAGACTAGCTATTGCAAGAGCCATTGCTAGAGACCCTGAAATATATATATTTGATGATTCTTTTTCAGCTCTAGATTATAAAACGGATGCCGTATTAAGAAAAGAACTAAAAAATTACACTAAAAATGCAACAAGTTTAATTGTCGCACAAAGAATCGGCACCATCATGAACGCCGATAAAATTGTAGTATTAGATAGTGGTAAATGTGTCGGTATGGGAACCCATAAAGAATTACTTAAAAATTGTGAAGTTTATAAACAAATAGCTTTATCACAATTGTCAAAGGAGGAGTTAGAAAATGCCTAGACCAAATTCAAATCAATCATATGAAAAAGCTAGAGATTTTAAAGGCGCTATAAAAAGATTATTTCATGAATTAAATATCTATAAAACTTTAATTATAATAGCCTTTACCTTAGCAATTTTAGGATCCATACTTTCAATATTAGCTCCTAACAGACTATCAAACCTAACCGACGAAATATCAGCTGGCCTTGTTATAAATCAAGACCACATGGAAATATTAACCAAAAAAGCAATCGAAAACTTAAGTGAAGATAAATTAAAAGAAATACTTCCTGAAATACTAAGTCCAAATTTCTCTGAAGAAAACATTATGAGTATAATGCGTGATGATAGTATTTCTCAAGAAGATAAAAGTAAATTTCAAAATATTTTAAATAAAATAGAAGATAACGGCAGTGAAGAATCATTTAAAGATTTAACAACCCTTCCAAATAGTATCCTTGAAAAAATATTCACTGAAACAAAATACAAAGGTAAAACAATAACCACCAAAGATAAAATAAACTTAATTAATATAAATGAAGATAATAAAAATATCAACTTATCTAAAAATCTCCAGGAAATTCTATTCACCGAAGTAACAATCGACGGAATTAAAGTATCATCAGAAGACCAATATAAATATGTTAAAATATTAAGTACACTAGATGAAAATGCTGATGAAACAGAACTATATAAAACTTTAGATACAATGCCAAAATCTGTTAGGGAAGTAATTGAACCTGTCATGAACATGGATAAAATCAAAAACATAACCTTACTTCTTGTATGTATGTATCTAGTAAGTGCTATATTTACATATGTTCAATCAATCTGTATGACCAATGTTGCTAATAAATTTGCTAATAATTTACGAAGTAGAATATCAGTAAAAATAAATAAATTACCACTTAAATACTTTGATAAACACCAAGTTGGTGATATCTTATCTAGAATTACTAACGACGTCGATATGATTGCTCAATCTATGAACCAATCATTAGCATCCCTAGTAAGTAGTACTACTTTATTCTTAGGTAGTATAATTATGATGTTTGTAACCAATTGGATTCTAGCAATCACCGCCATTGTCTCAAGTTTAATCGGTTTCATTGGTATGGCAGCCATATTAAAAAAATCACAAAAATATTTTATTCAAAGACAAGCAGAATTAGGAAATTTAAACGGTCATATCGAAGAAATTTACTCAGGCTTAAACGTTGTCAAAGTTTATAATGGTAAAGAAGAAGCCAGTCAAAAATTTGATGAATTCAACAATAAAGTCTGTCAAAGTAATAAAAAAAGTCAATTCTTATCAGGCTTAATGCAACCAATCATGGCATTTATAGGTAATTTTGGTTATGTTGCAGTATGTATCGTTGGAGCTATGCTTACTATGAATGGTCAAATATCATTCGGTGTTATTGTCGCATTCATAACTTATGTAAGACTATTCACAAACCCTCTATCACAAATCGCACAAGCAATGACCTCATTACAATCAACAGCAGCTGCTAGTGAAAGAGTATTTGACTTTATAGATGAACCAGAAATGAGTAGTCAAGAAAATATTACTAAACATTTACATAAAAAAGACGTTAAAGGTTATATTGACTTTGAAGATGTTGTCTTTAAATATGATGGAAATGATCATCCAACTATTAAAGACTTTACAGCTCACGCCAAACCAGGTCAAAAAGTAGCTATCGTTGGTCCAACAGGAGCGGGAAAAACAACAATGGTTAACTTACTTATGAAATTTTATGATATCAATTCAGGAGACATCAAAATAGATGGTGTATCAACCAAAGAATTAACTAGAGAAAATATTCATGAATTGTTTACCATGGTTCTTCAAGACACTTGGTTATTTGAAGGAACCATTAAAGAAAACATTGTCTATAATAGAAAACACATTTCTGATGAAAAAGTACAAGAAGTGTGTAAAGAAGTTGGTTTAGACCACTTTATTAGAACTTTATCACAAGGTTATGACACAGTATTATCCGATAATGAAAGTGTATCCGCCGGTCAAAGACAATTGCTAACCATTGCTAGAGGTATGATAGACGAATCACCTTTCCTAATTCTTGATGAAGCAACTTCTAACGTTGATACAAGAACAGAAGAACTAGTTCAAGCAGCTATGGATAAATTAACCGAAGGAAAAACATCATTCATCATTGCTCATAGATTATCAACAATTAAAAATGCAGATTTAATTCTAGTAATGAAAGAAGGAAACATAGTAGAACAAGGTAATCACGAACAACTAATGAAACAAAATGGCTTCTACGCTAATTTATATAACTCACAATTTGAACAGTAGGGTAAAACCTACTTTTTCCTTTACAAAAAATTGAAAAATAGTATAATAAGCATAAATAGGAGTGAAAAAAATGACAGAAATAATTAAAAACATAATTTTAATTATTATAATATGTTTAAATGGTAGTATCTGTGCAATTCAAAGTGTAAAAATTTATCAAGATATCAAGAAAAGAAAAAGAAAAATTAAAAAAAACGCAATAAAATCAACTACAAAAAAAACTAATCTTAACTAAAAATCTTCAAAATTTAAAAAATATTGATCTAAAAACTCCGATATATGCAAAGTTAAATCAAGAAGATAAATATAAACTTCTTAAAGCAACTGAAAATATTAAACAAAAGCAACCCGAAATCTATATATTTACAACTAAATTATTAGAAAATGTTAAAGTAGATAATTTTAGAAATCTTATAATAAATGCCCCCTATGTAACCATCAACTATCACAAAACTGATAAAAGAAGTAAACTTGCTGGTACATACAGTGGCCATAGTAAAAAAATAGATATATATGATACTTCAAATAACACAACATTATATCACGAGTTACTGCATGCAGCCTCAACTAATTACATTTTTAGTAATGCGGGTTTCAAAGTTGTCTTAAAAGAAGGTGGCGCTCTTGGCGAAGGTTTAAATGAAGGATATACTGAACTTTTAAATAATCGTTTTTTTCAAGGTAAAAGTAAATCATATATTTACCTCCAAAAACTAGCTAAATTAATTGAAAACTTTTACGAAAACAAAGAAGAAATGGTTGAAGATTATTTTAATGCCGATTTATTTAGGTTAATTGGTGAATTATTAAAAAGTATGAGCCTTGAAGAAGCCATTGATATCATAGTAGATATGGACCAATTATTAAATATGGATTATGGAAATTATATTCAGTACTTAAAAACAAAACAAAAAAAATTAAACATATATAACCGCAAAAAAGAAAAGAAAACTCCAATAAAACGTCTTGTCAAGAAAATACCACTTAAAAACGAAAATTTTACAAAACTTGACAAAGAGCCAAAATAAATGTATAATTAATTACATCTGACTAAAGGAAGTGATAACGTGCAAAAATTAGAATATTTAAAAAAATTTCAAACCGCACTTAATACATATAATGAAGAAACACAAAATATTGATTTAGAGCAAGTTAGACAAATGTATGAATATGCAATCAATACAGATTCACTAAACCCCGTACAAAAAAAAGCACTAGATGACTTCATAGCCGAAAATACTATAAGTATTACTCATCTTGCAAATATCTACTTAGATGAAAATGGTATAACTAATCTAAATAAACGTTTAAAAAAAATAAAACCATTACAAGTCACTAAGCCTCAATGCAATATGCGTTTTATTAAAGGGGACACCTTAACACTACACGATGCAATTAACCCAGTAAACAGAGTAAAGGTCTTATGTAAAACTAAAAACCAACTAAAAGCTGCTTAGGCTTTTTTCTTTTTTTCACAAATAGTTCACAAAAAAGTTGTATATTATTGATGGAGATGATTATATGCGCCTATTAATAGTTGACGATGAAAAACTTATAAGAGATGTAATTAAAACATATGCTGAAACCGAAAACTATGAAACAGTAGAAGCAGAAAATGGTTTAGAAGCTTTAAAAATAATTCAAAGCCAAAAAATTGATCTAATTATTTTGGACATAATGATGCCAAAAATGGACGGTATGTCTTTCTTAGAAGAAGTTAAAAAAACCCAAAATATTCCTGTTATAATCTTATCTGCAAGAAATGAAGAATATGACAAACTAAGAGGTTTTGATTTAGGAACCGACGATTATCTAACAAAGCCATTTAGTCCCAAAGAACTTCTTGCTAGAATAAAAGCCATCTTAAAACGAAGTGGTAAAATGACACCTAATAATTATGAATATAAAGGATTAAAAATAGACTATCCAGGACATGCTGTTTATATTGATGGTAAAGAAATAAAATTAACATTAAAAGAATATGAACTCCTATGTTACTTTGTAACTAATGAAAACATTGCTTTATCAAGAAATCAATTACTAAATAAAATATGGGGTTATGACTTTTTTGGCGATGATAGAACAATCGACACCCATGTTAAAATGCTAAGAAATAATCTAGGACCTTATAGAGACCTTATTACAACGGTTAGAGGAGTAGGCTATAAATTTGTAGTTAACGAAAATGAATAAACTTAAAAATTCCATATACAAAATTAAAAACGATTTAAAAAACACAAAAAAAAACAGTTTGAAAATAAATATATGGCTTTTCTTAATAGCCTTTTCTATTTTCATACTATGTTTTCTCTGGTTCTTTCAAATTATTTTCTTAGGAAGTTATTATAAATCCTACAAAACCGAAGAATTAGATAAAGCAGCAAGTGAACTTCGTGAAAGCGTAAATCTCAATCAACAAAAAATTGAAGATATTGCAAAAAGAAGAGACATATGTATTGAAATATATGGCGATGACATATATGCCGCAACTGTATCAAATAAAGGTTGTATGGAATTTGGTAATAAAAATTTCAAAGTAAAAAGAGATTTTATAAATAGTGGTCTTTTAGAACAACATTATAATCTAATTAACTCACAATATCAAAATGAAACATTAATATATGCCTTAAAACTCGACACAGACCTATATGCTTTTATTAATGCTTCACTTGAACCACTAGATTCAACTATTACAATTTTAAGTAACCAGTTTATATTTACAACCATCATTGTCCTTATTTTGTCACTAATTATTGGTTATTTTATTTCAAGAAAATTATCAAAACCAATAACAAAAATAAGTAACGAAGCCAAAAAACTTGCAGACGGTAACTTTAGCGCTGATTTTAAAACAGACATCAACATTTACGAAATAAATGAATTAGCTGATTCATTAAATTATGCTAAAGACGAACTATCAAAAACCGAAAGTTTAAAAAGAGACCTCATGGCTAACGTCAGTCATGATTTAAAAACCCCACTTACTATGATTAAAGCTTATGCTGAAATGGTTAGAGACATAACATATGACAATAAAGAAAAGCGTGAAGAAAACTTAAACACCATCATTGAGGAAACTGATAGACTAGCCCTTTTAGTTAATGATATTTTAGACTTATCAGCCGCCGAATCAGGAAATACTGTTTTAAAACTTGAAACAATAGACCTAATAGAACTTATAAATCAAGTAATTCAAAGATTTAAAATATTGTCCGAACAAGAACATTATGAATTTATATTTACCCATCCTGATAAAACAATTATCACAGCCGATTATAAAAGGATATATCAAGTAATATATAATCTTACTAATAATGCAATAAATTATACTGGTGCAGATAAAAAAATATATATCAACATCAAAGAGACAAAACATTCATATATCATTGAAATTAAAGACACAGGTAAAGGTATTAAAAAAGAAGATATAAAACACATATGGGAAAAATATTACCATAGTGATAAAAAGCATAAACGAAATAACTATGGAACAGGTCTAGGATTATCAATTGTTAAAAATATCTTACAAATTCATAATTATAAATATGGTGTAACTAGTTCAAATAAAGGTTCAACATTCTATTTTGAAATTCCAAAAAAAAATTAAAATAATATGTTATTTATCTCAAATTTATGATAAAATAATAATAGGTTAAGATAACCAAAAGAATAATAGGGGAGGATTAAACATGAATGAAACATCAAATTTTTTGTATTTCTTTATTGCTATTATCATTTTGATAATTATAACTTGTTATGCCTTGCTAGCTGTTTTCTTAAATAATTTTAATAAAAAAGTAAATGGCACTCCAAGCGTTATGGCATGGATTCCATTAGCTAATGTATACCTATTAGGTAAACTTACATTTAGTAAAGACGCTGGCTATGGCTTAGTCGCACTATTCATTTTATCAGGAACATTAAAGTTAACCTTTGCCACAACTACAATCGTTCTATCATTACCAAACGTCCTACAAGTAATCTTAGGCGCAGTATTTGCAGGAGCATTCATAGCCACATTAATCTTCGGAATCCAAAAATATAGCGAGATAGACACTAAAAAACATAACAAAAAAAGACAAGCAAAAAAAGAAGAAACAAAAGAAATATCTAAAGCTAATGATGAATTTTTTAATAGTTAAACACCGTAAGGTGTTTTAATTATACACTAAAAATATGTTATAATATTCATTGGTGATACTATGATCTATCTTTTATATGGAACTAAAGATTTTCAAATAAATGAAGAAATAAAAAAAATAACAACAAATCAAAATGAAATGAACATCAATAAATACGATTTAAATAATGACTTAATCAAAAACGCTATTGAAGATGCTGAAACTATATCAATGTTCGGGGATAAAAAAACAGTCATTGTTGATAATGCAAATATGTTTACTGGCATAACCTCGAAAGATAGTGAAATCATTGAAAAATATCTAAATAATATTAATATTAATATTAATACTAACTTAATATTTATTGTCCATAATGAAAAATTAGATACGAGAAAAAAAATAACTAAACTAATTAAAAAAGTCGGTACTGTCAAAGAATTTAACGAAGAAATAAGTCCAATTAACCTAGTAAAAAATTTATTTAAAAATTATAATATCGAAAACAAAACTATCAATTTATTTTTAAATCGTATAGGTAATAATCCCTTAATTATTCAAAACGAGGTCAATAAAATAAAGACATATAAGGGTGACGATAAAACAATTACTGATGAAGATATATTAAACCTAACCACCAAAATAATAGAAATAGACATCTTTAAATTAATTGACTATATTGTAAAAAAAGATAAAGACAAAGCCCTAGAACTATATTACGAGATGCTAAAAGTAAACGAAGAACCAATAAAAATTATCGTAATATTAGCTAATCAATTTCGCATAATGTATCAATCAAAAGAATTACTAAAAAAAGGTTATAGTGAAAAAGATATTGCCAGCACCCTTAAAATACATCCATATAGAGTTAAACTAGCCATTCAAAATAGTCGAAATTATACTAAAGAAACCTTATTAAAATACTTAAATGATTTAGCTGATATAGATATCGGTATAAAAACCGGCACTTTAAATAAAGATTTAGCCTTAGAATTATTCATTTTAAAATAAAACATTTACGCCTTATTAATTCTGTCGTAAATGTTTTTTAAATTCATTTCATACTTACTAGTCGTTTTAGGATTATAATATTTTCGTCCAACTAACTCATCAGGCAAATATTGTTGCTTAACAAAACTCCCTTTATAATTATGTGGATACTTATAATCTTTCGCATTGGTTTTGATATGATTGGGAACTTTTCCTACATGCCCCATCTTTACATCATTTATCGCCATATCAAAAGCTACATGAGCACTATTTGATTTAGGAGATAACGCCATATCAATAACTATTTCACCAAGCGGAATTCTAGCCTCGGGTAAACCAACCCTCTCAGCCGCTTTAATGGCTGCCTCCAATCTAGGTCCAATAGCTGGATTAGCAAGCCCTATATCTTCATAAGCAATAACTGATAATCTTCTAAAAATAATATCCAAATCTTCAGCTACAATAAGTCTAGCCAAATAGTGCAAAGCTGCATTAACATCACTACCTCTAATTGACTTTTGAAGCGCACTAATTACATCATAATAACCATCATCATTCTTATCTATATATAAACTTGGTTTATTATTTATTTTTTTTACATCTTCTAATTCAATTTTAAAATCATCAGAAGCATAGTAAGCTATTTCTAACAAATTATAAGCATATCTTAAATCTCCGTTAGCTAACCTAGAAATATACCTAATAGCTTCAGAACTAATCTCTATTTTATCTAAATAGTTGCACGCTTTATTTAAAGCATCTTCAATATCACTATCATTTAATGACTTCACTTCAAATAACTGACATCTACTTCTAATAGCTGGATTAATTGAATGATAAGGATTTGCCGTTGTAAGACCAATTAAAGTAATTAAACCATTTTCTAAATAGGGTAGTAATAAATCTTGTTTATCCTTATTCAAACGATGTATTTCGTCCATTATAAGCACAATTCCATCATTTGCCTTAGCCACACTAATTACTTCATCTAAATCCTTTTTACTATTGATAACCGCATTTAAAAATTCATATTTTAAATCAAGTTCATTAATCATAGTATAAGCAAGTGTTGTTTTACCTGTCCCACATGGTCCATATAAAATCATCGAAAAAATTTTACCATGGTTAATTAAATTATATAAAACTTTACCTTCACCAATTAAATGCTTTTGCCCAACAACATCTTCTATCTTTTTAGGTCTAAGTATGTCTGCAAGTGGTCTCAATTTCATCACCTTATTTCATATTTCTCTCATTTATATACCTAACATATGTTTTGACTTTTGGTACATTAAAACGCCTTTCGTTAATAAAATCACAAGCTTCCTCAAAATATCTTTGTTCCTCTAAAATTTTTTCAGTCATACTCACCACCTTCGCATATTGTTTTTTTAAAAGTTTACGATTCTTATTTTCAGCTGAAGAAAGTATATCAATAATATTATTTTGTCTAGACAAATTACTCTTTGCATACCAAATAAAAGTCCCATAATAATCATCACATAAAGATAAATGTTTAATATCTATCACTAATGGATGCTCCATCAAATACTGAAAATTAGCTTTATATGTTTCCATGTCAGAAACAGTCTTAAACCAATTAATATTCATATCACTCATATAAAGAGACAAAAAAGTATCTGAAATAAGATCGCGAAACAAAAAATCTCCCAAATACTGTATAATTAATGGGGCATGAGGGAAAGACGTTGAATTATACAAAGATGAAAGACATCTATCTTTATCAATAGAACATAAATACTTTAAAGCTTTTGGCTCTGCTTGTAACATTTCTTCTTCCATATCCGCATAATAACAAATTAAATCCAATTCTTGATTACATTTAGAAAAATATATATTATCTAAAGGAACTTTACATAGCTCACCTAAAGAAAGTACATGCTTATCACCCTTATAATTAATCTTAACACAACAATTTCTCTCCATAAAATCATTCCTTTGCATCTATACTTCAATTATATCCTATTTTCAAACAAAATACAAAAAAGAAAACATAATTTGTGTTAAAATATATATAGAAAATAAAAGGTGATACATATGAACGAAAAATTAATAAATGAATTTATAGATTATCTAAGATTTGAAAAAAAATATAGTGAAAATACCATTGATTCATATAAAAGAGATTTAAAAAAAACTAACAACTACTTAAAAAAAGAATTTACAAATTTAACAAAAAAAGATATTGAAAATTACATTCAAAAGCTTTCTAAAGAAGAAAGTACAACTAGTATTTCAAGATATATAAGTACCTTAAAAAGCTTTTACAAATTTTTAGAACTAAATAAATATAACAAAAATAATCCTTTAACCACCATAACTAATCCTAAAAATCCAAAAACACTCCCAAAAATATTATCAGAAGAAGAAATAGACAAACTTTTAAATATCAATTTAAAAACAGATTTTGATTATAGAAATAAAGCCATGCTTGAACTTATGTATAGTAGTGGACTTAGAGTAAGTGAATTAGTAAATCTAAACGTAAATGATATTGATTTAAAAAATGCTTCAGTTAGAATATTTGGCAAAGGATCAAAAGAAAGAATTGTACCATTAGATGATTATGCAATTGAAGCTTTAAATAATTATATCTTATATCACCGCACCTCTTTATTTAAGCATGGTGAAAATAATTATCTTTTTTTAAACAATCACGGAAATAAAATGACTAGACAAGGATTCTTTAAAATACTTCAAAAAATTGCTAAAGAAAAAGGTATTAAAAACGAACTATCGCCACACACCTTAAGGCATTCTTTTGCAACACATCTATTAAAGCATGGTGCCGACCTAAGAAGCATTCAAGAATTATTAGGCCATAGTGATATTTCAACGACACAAATTTATACTCACATAACAAACGAAAGATTACAAAAGAATTATGAAGAATTTCATCCTCATGGCAAATAAAAGTCAAAAACATGTTATAATATTAAGGCAGATATAATTTATGACGAACTATATTTTAATAAAATACGGAAAACAAACCTATGATAAAATTGTCAAATTAAATTTTAAAAATACTGGTTTAACACTAACTCCTACAATTTTATCAAAATATTAGAAATGGAGAAAAGATTATGCAAGAAATAATTTTAGATACAATATTAGACTGTTTAAAAATATTACCTTTCTTATTTATTGCTTTTTTAATCATTGAATTTTTTGAACACAAACTATCACATAAAACAGAAAATACAATTAAAAAAGCCGGTAAATTTGGTCCATTAATTGGTAGTATACTAGGAGCTTTACCACAATGTGGTTTCTCCGTCTTAGCGACTAATCTTTATATAACAAGAATAATTAGTTTAGGAACATTAATTGCAATATATTTATCTACTAGCGATGAAATGCTTCCAATACTAATCGCTGAAAACGCTCCACTAAATAGCATATTACTTATAATTGCTATAAAAATAATTATTGGTTTTATATGTGGATTTATCATTGATTTAATAATAAAAAAAGAAGACCCAAAAGAACATTTTGAAATATGTGAACACGACCACTGTGATTGTGAACATGGTATAATAATTCCAGCACTAAAACACACCCTAAAAACATTAATATTCATCTTTATAATAACCTTTATATTAAATGCTGCTTTCCATTATATAGGCGAAGATAATATTAAACACATTTTTGACAAAACAAACATATTTACTCCATTTATAGCAGGTTTAATTGGTTTAATTCCAAATTGTGGATCAAGTATTATATTAACCGAATTATATATAGCAAACATTTTGCCACTTTCATCCGCTTTAGCCGGACTTTTAGCAGGTAGTGGAGTAGCACTACTAATATTGTTTAAATCAAACCCAAACATCAAAGAAAACATAAAAATAGTAGGCATCCTATATTCTATAAGTGTAATTACAGGATTAATTTTAAAAATATTTGGTATCTAAAGTATGATAAACTCATACTTTTTTTCATACATTTAAAATAGGTGAAAAGTAATGAACGAAATACTACCTTTTTTATTATGTTTAATTGCCGGTTTATCCACTTTATTAGGATCATTATTTATTTTTATTAAAGGCAATAAAAATAATCTTATAAAATGTGCCTTAGCTTTTGCATCAGGAATAATGCTTAGTGTATCTATCTTTGATTTAATTCCTGAAAGTCTAACCATGTTTCAAAGCAACACCAAAAACACAATATTTTTAAATATAACTATATTTATTATAATCGGTCTAATGATTCCCTTATTCATTGATAAAATACTTCCAAATAAACTAGAAAATAATAAACTATATAAATTAGGTATATTCACTATGATAGCTATAATTATACATAACATTCCAGAAGGAATTGCCACATATTTATCATCAGAAACAAATCTAAAACTAGGAATATCCATTACTATAGCCATAGCCATGCACAACGTTCCGGAAGGTATAAGTGTTGCTATGCCAGTTTACTATGCGACCAAAAGTAAGAAAAAAGCAATTACCCTAACACTTATATCTGGTATGTCTGAACCTCTAGGCGCAATTCTAGCATTTCTTTTTTTAAAACCAATTATAAATACTACAATCATGGGAGCTATATTTGCAATAATAGCCGGTATTATGACATATATATCAACAATTGAATTACTTCCAACTGCTTTAAAATATAAAGAAAAAAAGAAAACAATTATCTGCTTTCTAATTGGAGTAATATTTATGTATGTAAACCACTTGTTAAGCCAATAACCATTATAAAATAAGGGTAGGGGAGTAATCATTCAATATTATTTAATATAGAAATCTCTTTAATTATTCTACTCTTTACATACTCTTTTTCATTTGAATATTTAGAATAAAATGTTATTAATTTAATACCAGCTTTATTACAAATATCATGAACTTTAATGTCACGTTTTTTTCTATGATAAGTATTATATGATTCATCATTAAGTTCAATTAATAAAAGCAATTTACTATAATCTGCATTAAAAATGCCAAAATCAATATTTCTAAATAATTCCGTATTAAATCTACTATCAGATATTTTAGTAATAACCGAAGCCAAATTAACTTGAGGAACTATATGTACATGTAATTCATTTTCTAAATCAATAAATTTAGTTAAAAAATTATATTCATTATTAGATAAAAACCGCTTAGGAACATAGTTAACAGTAGAAATATCCTCATTAACTACAGTATTATTTGAAGTAGAACTACCGAAACGGGAAATAATAGCAAAAAATACAACAATCATTAATATAACAATAATTAAAATAAAAAGTAACACAAAACAACCCCTTAATATTAATAAAAGAGTAGTATTAATAATAAATTTAGATACTACTCCTTTTTATTTTTATATACAAGTTAACATAATATATATTATCGGATTAATTATTTCTAGCTTTACGAGCTTGAATTTCATCTATTTTATACATTAATTCTGCTACATTTTCGTCATTAACTTCTGTCAACCCTAATTCCTTCATCGCTTGTATTTTTAATGTATTCATCTCTAAAGTCCTACTCATTTTATCTTCTAATTTATGTTCTATTTGTGCAACAAAACGTTTATGAGTCTCAGCTATTCTAGCTTTACTAGAGGTTCCTGCATGATATAAATTAAATGCCGAAAATAATATACTTTCAAATACAAATTGCTCAGTTTCATCGTATACAAATTCATAAGGTTTAGTATATCCGCCAACCTTAGAAACATAAGCTAAAATATACTTAAGTTCTCTCATACCTTCCATTGACTGTAAATAATGATATAAATATAAAATAGAATTATATCCTTCTTCATCTTTTTCATCTTCTAAGCGTTCTTTAACTTCATCGACAATATTATGCAAAAGTTCTTTTCTTTTTTCATCTAAACCAGAAAAAATAACATTACTTTCACCAAGTTCACTCTTATTAGTGTTTTCAAACAAACTATTAATTCTAGTTTCAACATCCATAATATAATCTGTATCAACTTTAATATTATTAAGTTCATCAGCAGATTTAATACCAAGAATATTTAATAAAATAACTTTTTTATCCTTTGGCCATTTGTTAATATCATCTAATTCCAAATAATTATAGATCATTTGTCTAGAAACTCCTAAACACTTAGCTAACTTCACTTTAGAAATACCAAGTTCTCTTAAAATGTCATTTAATCTTTCCATAAGTCTGTAACCCTCCTACTATTACATTTTAGCAGGCTCCCCTATCAAAGTCAAGCAAAATGTAAAATTATGTCAAAAAGAATATATGTTCTATATTTGACGATTTATAATGAATTTAAAACAATCACTCCCCTACTGATAAATTTTATATTTTTACAACAAAAAAAGAGAACCCAGATACCAACATACATTTTATGTATCATGGGAATCTCTCATTTTAAACATAAATAATACCATCTATTATATAGTCAATTAATTTTACTCAGAAGCCACAGCTTCTTTTAATTTTTTATAACTATTGCCTAATAACCGATTATTATAATATTGAGAATTTTTAGATAATTCATCATCCAACTTATCTAAACCACCTAATTCTTCAGCAAGCGTCTTTCTAGATGAAAATAAATTAGTTCCAAGACCAAGTCTATTGCCATCTATATTAAATCCTAATGCAGCCAGCGTAGTCGGGAAATAATCTAATGTTGTAAAGATTCTATTTTTACTATTTATAGATTTTACTTGCGAGTTTATATAAGTATTATAAACACTTCTTTCATATTTATTATTATCAAACATTGTAGATATGTTAGCCTGCATAGATAAGTGATCACCAGTAATTACAATAACTGTATCTTTATAAAAATCCTGCTGCTTTAACCAATCCATAAACTCCCCTATTATACTATCGGTGCAATGATATGCGTTTAGATACTTGTAATCATATGGAGTATCACAAGTATCTTCGACATATCCATCTGTAAAGTGAGTATCAGAGGTAAGCATAGTAAAATTAAATGGCTCATCACTTGCTGAAATTTGTGTTAATTCATCTTTAGCAAAAT
>CALVRQ010000030.1 GCA_944358685.1 uncultured Bacilli bacterium | reverse complement strand
TAACTGGACTTTCTTGGATGTCATCAATTGAAATACTAATACCAGATAATGTTGAATATTTAAAACCTAAATCTTTAATGGCATCAAGCATAACTGAAGTTTCAGTTGTGTGATAACGTTTATAGATTTGAGCGATTAATCTTACGATTGCGCCTTTATTTAAGGCTTTAACTAAAGGCATTTTTTCAATTTCTTCTTTGATGTTTTTACCTTTATCAATAAAGTATTTAGCTGGAGTGCATTTAACTGCATTATCAACACTACTATCATTTATATATTGGAATGTATCTGGGAAAACTTCATTAAAGATAATTTTACCAGGTGTCGTTACTAAATACTTATCCATATATTTATCTGGGAATATTTTATGTTTAAATGATTTTACAGGTAAGGCAATACGAGTGTGCAAGGTGATTTCTCTTCTTTCGTAGGCCATAACTGCATCATCGGTATTTCTAAAGACTCTACCTTCACCTTCTAAGCCAGCTTTTTCCATAGTTAGATAATAGTTACCTAAAACCATGTCTTGTCCTGGTGTAGCAATTGGAGAACCATCTTTTGGAGATAGGATGTTGTTAGCACCTAACATTAAAAGCCTTGCTTCAGCTTGAGCAGCTTCACTAATTGGTACGTGAACAGCCATTTGGTCACCATCAAAGTCGGCGTTGAAGGCTGGACATACAAGTGGATGAAGTCTGATTGCTTTACCTTCGATTAATTTTGGTTCAAATGCTTGAATACCAAGTCTATGTAAGGTTGGAGCACGGTTAAGTAATACTGGGTGCTCTTTAATAACTTCTTCGACAATGTCCCATACACGTTCATCTTGATTTTCAATCATTCTTTTAGCAGCTTTGATGTTGCTGGCAATTTCTTTAGA
The DNA here is from genome assembly GCA_944358685.1 of uncultured Bacilli bacterium. The sequence goes on along the minus strand of CALVRQ010000030.1, from coordinate 19,518 downwards.
AACGAGTCCATGAATAACATGTGGTTTAAATAATTCTAGAGCCATTTCTTTTGGAATACCACACTCATACATTTTTAGTGATGGTCCAACAACGATAACTGAACGGCCTGAATAGTCAACACGTTTACCAAGTAGGTTTTGACGGAAACGACCTTGTTTACCTTTTAACATACTTGATAATGATTTTAGTGGTCTATTACCAGGTCCTGTGATATTTTTACCACGTCTTCCGTTATCGAATAAAGCATCAACTGCTTCTTGTAACATTCTCTTTTCATTTTGAATAATAATAGAAGGAGCACCTAAATCAATTAATTTTTTAAGTCTATTATTACGATTAATAACACGTCTATATAAATCATTTAAGTCAGATGTAGCAAATCTACCACCGTCTAGTTGAATCATTGGTCTAAGCTCTGGTGGGATAACTGGAAGTGCAGTTAAAATCATCCACTCAGGGCGGTTACCTGATTCTAAGAAGGCATCTAAAACGTCTAATCTTTTAATTAAACGTATACGTTTTTGACTAGATGTGTCTTTGATTTCAGCAATTTCTTTTTTAATTTCGTCAACTTCTTTTTGCAAATCAACTTCTTTTAATAATTCTTCTATTGCTTCAGCACCCATACCAACTCTAAATGTATTGCCATATTTTTCATAATAAGTACGGTATTCTTTATCGCTGATGGTTTGCTTTTTTTCAAGTGGGGTATCACCTGGATCTAGAACGACATATGATACGAAATATAATACTTCTTCTAGGTCTCTAGGTGACATATCAAGAACTAGCCCCATTCTTGATGGTACACCTTTGAAGAACCAGATATGAGATACTGGTGTAGCTAGTTCAATATGACCCATACGTTCACGACGGACTTTAGATTTAGTAACTTCAACGCCACAACGGTCACAGATTATGTTTTTATATCTTAATCTTTTGTATTTTCCGCAGGCACATTCGAAGTCTTTGGTTGGTCCAAATATTTTTTCACAAAATAGTCCGTCACGTTCTGGTTTTAAAGTTCTATAATTCATGGTTTCAGCTTTTTTAACTTCACCATATGACCATGAACGAATTTTTTCTGGTGAGGCAATGGCAATTCTTATTCCTTCAAAACTATTTGCATCCATTATTTATCCTCCCCTTCCAAATTTTTTAATTCTTCATCTGTTGGTTCTTGATCTTCTTCGTTTTCATCAAAGTCGTTTAATTCATCTTCTAATTCACTAGGAACTTCTAGTTCTTTTTGTTCATTTTGAGCCTTGTCTTTTAAGATTTCACTTTCTAGGTCGCTATCTGGTACGTATGAATCTTTTTCGGCTTCTTCTAATTCTTTTAATTCAACAAAATTTCCATCTTTATTTAACACTGTTATATCTAAACCTAAAGCTTGGAATTCTTTAATGACTACTCTAAAGCTTTCTGGAACGCTTGGTTTTGGTAAATCTTCACCTTTGACTAATGCTTCATAAACTTTAACACGACCAGTTACATCATCTGATTTAACAGTCATCATTTCTTGCAAGATATTGGCAGCACCATATGCATATAATGCCCAAACTTCCATTTCTCCGAAACGTTGTCCACCAAATTGTGCTTTACCACCTAATGGTTGCTGGGTAACTAATGAGTAAGGTCCAGTAGATCTTGCATGTAATTTATCATCAACCATGTGGTCTAATTTAATCATATACATAACTCCGACGCTGATTCTATTATCGAATCTTTCACCGGTTCTTCCGTCGTATAACCACATTTTACCGTCTTTGTCTAATCCTGCTTCTTCTAGGGCATCAACAATTTCATCTCTAGTAGCGCCGTCAAAGACTGGAGTTGCGACATGAATTCCTAATGTCTTAGCTGCCATACCTAAGTGTAATTCTAAGATTTGTCCTAGGTTCATACGAGATGGTACACCTAATGGGTTAAGTAGAATATCAACGGTTCTTCCGTTTTTATCATAAGGCATATCTTCTTCAGGTAGTACTAAAGAGACAACACCTTTATTTCCGTGACGACCTGAGATTTTATCTCCAACGCCAATTTTACGTTTTTGAGCAATGTATACTCTAACTTTTTTACTTACACCTGCTGGTAGTTCATCACTATCTTCTTTTGTTAAAATTTGAACATCGTGGACAATTCCACCGCCGCCGTGTTGAACTCTTAATGATGTATCTCTAACTTCTCTTGTTTTTTCACCGAATATGGCGTGTAACAATTTTTCTTCTGAGGTTAGTTCAGCCATACCTTTAGGGGTAACTTTACCAACTAATATATCATCATCTTTTACCTCAGTACCAATTCTAATTATACCGTTTTCATCTAGGTTTTTGCGAGCTTCTTCAGAAACGTTTGGAATATCTCTTGTAAACTCTTCAGCACCTAATTTAGTGTCACGACACTCAATTTCATAATCTTTGATATGAATTGATGTGAAGACATCATCATTAACTAATCTTTCGTTTAAAATAACAGCATCTTCGTAGTTATATCCATCATAGTTGACAAAAGCAATAGTTAAATTTTTACCTAAGGCCATTTCACCTTGGTCGGTTGATGGTCCGTCTGCTATAACATCACCAACTTCAACTTTATCGCCTTTTCTAACGATTGGTTTTTGATGATAACATGTTCCCATGTTACTTCTTTCAAAACCTTCTAAGTAATATGTATCTGTACCTTTGGCATTTTTAATTATTATTTTACGAGCATCAACATAGTCAACAACACCATCAGCTTTAGCACATATAACAACACCTGAATCTCTAGCGGCAATGGCTTCGATACCAGTACCAACATATGGCGCTTCAGCTTCTAATAGAGGGATTGCTTGACGTTGCATGTTCGCACCCATTAAAGCTCTTTTTCCGTCATCGTGCTCAAGGAAAGGAATTCCACTAGTTGTAATAGAAATAATTTGTTGTGGAGAGACATCCATATAATCAATTTTTTCTTTTTCAATGATTAAGTTATCGTTTTGATATCTTACAGGTACTTTATCTTCGATTATTTCACCTTTATCATTTGTTTTAACGGTTGCTGGTGCGATATAATATTCTAATTCTTCATCAGCTGTCATATATTTTATTTCATCGGTTAGTTTATTGTTTTCTATTTTCCTATATGGAGTCATAATGAAACCATATTCATTTACTTTAGCATAACTTGCTAAAGAGGTAATTAATCCGATATTAGGGCCTTCTGGAGATTCAACTGGGCAAAGTCTTCCATAGTGTGATGGATTGACGTCACGAACTTCCATACCGGCTCTATCTTTTGATAATCCACCAGGTCCTAATGAAGATAATCTTCTTTTATGAGTTAATTCGGCAATTGGGTTGATTTGGTCCATGAATTGTGATAATTGAGATGAACCGAAGAATTCTTTAATTGCTGCAGTAAGTGGTCTAATGTTAATTAAACTTTTCGGTGTTACTTCGGCAATGTCTTGAGTACTCATTCTATCTCTAATCATTCTTTCAATACGACTTACACCAATTCTAAATTGATTTTGAAGTAGTTCTCCTACTTGTCTAACACGTCTATTAGATAGATGATCTATTTCGTCAAATGAACCAATGCCATCTAATAAGTTTAAATAATATGATAATGATGCATAAATGTCAGATACTGTTAAACGTTTAATATCAATATTTTGATCGTTACCAATTATTTTAACAACTTTTTCTGGAGTTGTTTTTGAATATACTTTAACGATTTGAACATCGCCATAAGTATCTAATTCTTGATTAATTAAGGCTTCTTTTTTACCATAACCATCTTTAAATATTGGTTTTAATTTTTCTAATAATTCTTTAGTGACGATATCACCATTTTGGGCAACAACTTCCCCGTTTACTTTAATTTCTTCAGCTAAACGGCAGCCTAAAAGTCTATCGGTTATATTTAATTTTTTATTAAATTTATAACGTCCTACTTTTGCTAAATCATATCTGAAAGCATCAAAAAATCTAGTGATTAATTGGTTTTTCGCGCTTTCTAAAGTACTAGGCTCACCTGGTCTTAATTTAGAATGAATATCAATTAAGGCTTCATCGGTGTTTTTATTAGTATCTTTTTCGATTGTTTTGATAAGATAATCATTTTCGCCGAATAAGTCTAAGATATCACTATCGCTTGATAGACCAATTGCTCTAAGTAAAGTGGTTACTGGTACTTTTCTAGTTCTATCAATACGAACATAAATTATATCTCTAGCGTCAGTTTCAAATTCAAGCCAAGTTCCTCTAGTTGGGATAATTTGTGCTCCAACTGTTACTTTACCGTTTTTCTTGTCTATTTCTTTACCAAAATAAACTGATGGTGAACGAACTAATTGTGAGACGATAACACGTTCAGCTCCATTGACAATAAAGGCTCCACTGTCGGTCATGACTGGCATGTCACCTAAGTAAATTTCTTGTTCTTTAACTTCACCAGTTTCAACATTGAAAAGTCTAGCTTCTACTTTTAGTGGCGCTGCATAAGTAGTATAGCGTTCTTTACATTGTTTAATGGTATGTCTTGGTTCATCAAAGCTATAATCTCCAAATTCTAATGACAAATTACCAGTGAAACTCTCCACTGGAAAAATATCATCAAAAACTTCTTTAATACCTTCGGTTATGAACCACTCGTATGAGTCTTTTTGAATTTCTAGTAAGTTAGATAATTCTATTGCATTTTTTGTTTTGCCGTAATTTCTTCTCTCTCTTTTTTTATTGATTTTTTGTATTTTGTATGCCAAGTATTTCACCCCTATAAACTAGTTTTTTAGATTTTTCATGTACCTACGGGAGTACACGTCGCCAATTTATAATTATAAAGGTTTTACCTCAAAAAGTCAACGCTTTTTGGCACATATTATATAAAAACCCTTATTTTTTGTAACTATGGTTACATCGTAGTCTCTCTGCAAATCTCTAGCGACTGTTTTAGCCCCTTGGTTTTTGTTTACTACGAGCCATAGTTCTCCTTTTTCTTTTAAGTGATTTTTTGCATTAAATAAAATGTCATAGAGTATTTTTTTACCCACTCTTATTGGCGGATTCGTTACAATTGCATTATATTTTTTTGTTATATTTTCATAGATGTTACTTTTAAAGATATTTACGTTTACTTTATTTAATTTAGCATTTTCTTTAGCTAAATTAAGGGCTCTTTCGTTAATATCTATCATGTCGATATTGGCATTTGTTACTTTTTTTAAATAAATACCAATTGGTCCATAACCGGTACCAAAGTCTAAGATATCCCCTTTGATTTTGTTTAATTCGATACTTTCCAAAAGAGTCCTAGTACCAAAGTCTAAGCCTTTTTTGGAAAATACCCCATTATCAACAATGAATGATAATTTAGTATCTTTAACTATAACATTTACTGTTTTTTGATTACTTTTAACATAATCATTTGTAAAATAATGTGGCATTTTGCGCTCCTTTTAATAAATGGGTAAAGCCCACACTATATTTTTATAGTGCAGGCTCTTAATATTCGTAATTATTTAACTTCAACAGTTGCGCCAGCTTCTTCAAACTTAGCTTTTAATTCTTCAGCTTCTGAAGTTGGAATATTTTCTTTAATAGCTCCACCGTTATCAGCAATGTCTTTAGCTTCTTTTAAACCTAGACCAGTTACTTCTTTGATTAATTTTATAACTGGTAATTTGTTAGGTCCAGCAGCAGTTAATGTTACTGTAACTGTAGATGGTCCAGCAGCTTCTTCACTAGCAGCAGGTGCAGCAGCTACGGCTACAGCGCTTGGATCAACACCAAATTCCTCCTTCATAGCGTCTACTAATTCCATAACTTCAAGCATAGTCATTTCTTTAAGACCAGCGATAAATTCATCTTTATTAATTTTTGCCATTTTAATCATTCCTTTCTAATTTTGTTCTTTTTCTAAATTTTGTTTATATAAATCTAAGCATATAGATAAACTCTTAAGTGGGTAGATAAGTCCACTTGCAAGCATTGTAAGTAATCCATCTCTTGATGGCAATTTTGATAGTTCTAAAAGTTTTGCTTCATCAGTTTTTTCACCATCAATTAAACCTGCTTTTACAACTAAAGCTGGATGCTTCTTAGCAAAGTCGTATAAAACTTTAACTGGAGCAACAGCATCTGTTCCAAAAGCCATTGCTTTTGGACCTTTTAAATTTTCGTCTAAGTCAATTTTTAACGAATCAAAAGCTCTTTTAACTAAAGTGTTTTTGTAAATTTTAAATTCTGAATCTGATTCTTTTAAAGCTCTTCTTAGTTCATTAGTTTCTTCAACAGTTAATCCTTGATATTCGAATAAAACCATTGCTGAAGCGTTTTTAGTTTTTTCAGCAATTTCATCGATGATTTCTTGTTTTTTGTCTAAGATTTTTTGGTTAGCCAAGTCCTTTGCACCTCTCTTTCCATTTGCCGCTACAAAAAAGCTCTGGGTATTATGCCAGAGCTAAAAGACTTTATTCAATGTCTCGGTAGGAAATTAAGCTTTAAAGCACCTACTGTCTACGGCATAATTAAATTACGAATTAATTATAGCATAGCTTTGATTATTTGTCAAAACTAGTTACATCTACTTTAATACCAGGTCCCATAGTTGATGAAAGTGAAATATTTTTAACATAAGTTCCTTTAACAACACTTGGTTTTGACTTGATAATTAAAGTAACAAAGGTTTTTAAATTTTCTAATAAATCTTCATCACTAAATGAAACTTTACCAATTAAGGCGTGAACATTTCCGTAAGAGTCTGTACGGTATTCAACTCTACCTTTTTTAACTTCTTCAACAGCTTTTTTAGTATCCATGGTAACAGTACCAGTTTTAGGATTTGGCATTAAACCTTTTGGTCCTAAAATACGACCGATTTTACCTAAAGCAGGCATCATATCTGGAGTAGCAATTAAGCTATCAAAGTCGAACCAGTTTTCCTTTTGGATTTTTTCGATTATGTCAGTATCTCCAACATAATCTGCACCAGCTTCTTTTGCTGCTTTGGCAGCTTCACCTTTAGCGATAACTAGAACTTTTTTAGTTTTACCAGTTCCTTTTGGCAAAACTACTGCACCTCTTAATTGTTGGTCAGCTTTTTTAGTATCTAGATTTAAGTGCATAGCTACTTCTACTGATGCATCAAAGCCTGCATAAGAAGTTTCTTTTACTAATTTAATAGCTTCTTCTTTAGTGTAAAGTTTATTTTTGTCAAACTTTTCAGCTTGTGCTAAATATTTTTTACCTTTTTTCATTTTTTTACCTCCTTGTGGTTTTTGCGGATTGTTCCTCCCACATAGCATGGGTTTTAGTCTTCAATTTTAACGCCCATATTTAATGCAGTACCTTCGATGATCTTCATTGCATCTTCTACAGTATAGCAGTTTAAATCTGGTAATTTTGTCTCAGCAATTTCTCTTAGTTTGTCTTTAGATAAAGTTGCGACAGTATCTTTTTTACCATTAACTGAACCTTTCTTGATACCGCAAGCTTTCTTAATTAAGAATGCTGCTGGTGGGGTTTTAACTACAAAGCTGAAACTTCTATCTTCATTAACAGTAATTTCAACTGGCAATATATCTCCCATCTTATCTTTTGTTGCATCGTTAAATTTTGTACAAAATTCTCCTAAGTTGATTCCTGCAGGTCCTAATGCTGTACCAACTGGTGGAGCTGGTGTTGCTTTTCCAGCAGGAATTTGAATCTTAATTTTCTTAATTTTATTAGTTGCATCTTTTGCCACGAAAAACACCTCCTATAAATTTTTTCGTGGGTGGTTCCAATGATTATCCGCTTTTTTCTCATTTGGTAATCTCCCACTTCTCTATATCAAAATAATATAGCGTATTAATAATAGCACATTTTAAAGTGATTGTAAACTTTTTTTGATATTTATATAGTATTTTTTTTATTTTTTAATATTACTTTTTTTAAATTAAACATAAGAAAAAAGTAACATTTTGGAGTGCTACTTTAAGCTTTTGTAATTTGTGACAATTCAAGTTCAACAATTGTTTCTTGTCCAAATAAGTCGATAGCAACTTCTAATTTTGCTTCTTTTAGATTTACTGACTTGATAATACCATACATGCCTTCGAATGGTCCTGAAACAACTTTGACTTTTTCTCCTTCTTTTAAATCATTTTCAGCGTCTAATCTACTCATGCCCATTGAACCTAAGATTCTATCAACTTCAGCTGGAGTTAATGGGAATGGTTTAGCTCCTTTACCAGATGAACCGATAAACCCAGTAACACCAGGGGTATTTCTGACAATGAACCAAGCTTCATCGGTCATAACCATTTCTACTAAGATATATCCTGGGAAAAGTTTAACTTTCTTTTCTTTTCCATTTTGGTCTATAACTGTTTCTTCTGGAACAACTACCCTTAAGATATAATCTTCCATCCCCATTGAACTAGCACGCATTTCTAGTTTTTCTTTTACTTTATTTTCGTGTCCTGAATAAGTATTAACGACATACCACTCTTTTTTCATTGATTACCCCTCCAATAATGTTCTTATAGTAGCAATAATTACATCTGATAGTATAAAGAATAATGCGAAAACGATGATGCATACTAAAACTGCTAATGAATATTTGAACATTTCTTTTTTCTTAGGCCATCTGACTTGTCTAAATTCGCTGCGAAGGCCACCTAAAAATTTCTTTTTTTCTTTTTTTGACTTATTGTTTTTTTTGTCTTTTTTAGCCATATACCTCACCTACTTTTTTTCAAATAAAAAACACTTTTGTGTGTCTACTAATAAGTTAACACATTAAGTGCTTTTTGTCAATGTTTTTAATTTGCTTTATTTGACAATTATAAAGATTTACCATGAACCGCCACCGCCACCGCCGGAGCCACCACCAGCTGAGCCTCCACCAGATGAACCGCCAGATGATTTTGGAGATGAAGACATGGCAGAATTGGCTTGTGACATGGTATGATTTATAGATTTGCCAAAGACAATTACATTAAATGGCCTAGGACTTGTATACCAAGCAGGTGCTGGCATAGTGATTGATTCAAATTTTTTTATCCATTTATCAGAGACACCTAAGACATAGGTATATGGCAAAATGTCATAAAAATAATTAGGATTTTGCATAATCATAGCTTCTAATTTCTTTTTTTCGACAGTTTCTAAGTAAGTTTTAAATCCTTTTATTTTACCTAATATTTCAAGACCATATGTATTTCGTTTTGGTAAAAAAATTAAGAATATAGACATACCAAATATACAAATAATTCCAGTAAAATAACTTATCATATAAAGTGGTTCATTAATTATTACCGGTAAGACTTTTGTGATAAATGTGAGGCCACCATAAACTAATCCAAAAATAGTTCCAACGACTTTAGCATAGGTAGTTGCCCCTTTAAACAGGCAAAAAATCATAACTATAAATCCTAAACCTGGAAATAATAAAGCTGGTAAGAAATCATCGATATCACCATAATTGAAAAATGGGACAGTTGTAATTAACAAAAACGATATAATGGCGAAAAAAATGATGATTATTTTTTTACTAGATGCTTGTTGTTCAAATATTTTTTTTCTATTTTCTTTGGTGTTAATATTTTGTGATATATTTTGAATGGTTCTATAAAATTTATTATAAAGTTCTGATAAATAAGTTGATGTGCCGTTTGTAGAAGTTGAATTGGCAAATAAGCCGTTTAAAAACAGTCTTTCATTAACATTGTTTTTATCATAATCTTTTAGTTTAATGATTTTAACATCTTGACTTAATATATTTGATTCATTAGGCTCCTCAAGTATCTGAATATAGCCTTTTTCGGCTAAATATATTAAAAGTGATGTTATATCTTTAATGTCAGCTACACCTTTATATAAGAAACCTACTTCTAGACTATTAAAATCCTTCGGTGGATAAAATTCAACAGTTTCAATAACCTTTTTATCACGTCCAAAGATAAACCACAAAATAAATGAAACCAATAAACCGATGATTGGAATTATTAAAATTAAATAATCTAAAATATTTAAGTTACTTTGAGCAAAAGCGAAATAACCTTCTGGCAATTCACATCTAACGGTTAATGCTTCTCCCTTATTTAATTTTCCATTATATTGTCCTGTAATTACGTTACCATTTACCTGATAAAAAACATCATTACTATCTACAAAGCCAACACGGCCGTGAGAAAATCCTAATTTACTTTTATCAAATTCTTTAGGCATTGTAATAGTAAATGTTACGTGTTCAATGGATGTATCCCATTCATCACCAATAATATTGTAATATAGTTCATCATAATTTTTTATTGGGTCTTTTCCAATATTATAGTTATATTTAATTACGTATGTTTGACTTCCGGTTACTGTTTTATCAGCGTCTCCCATTTGAATATTATATACACCATTTGATTTGGATGTTTCATATGTAGTATTAACCGTTAAATTAGAAATTTTGGCACGGTTTGTCGATGAGGTGCCGTCTAGTCTAACAATTTTATTGTTTAGTGGTATTTTCCTATATATCCCATGTTTTGGAACATTAAAATAGGTGATAATGGTTTCAGTAATATCAAATGAATTATTTTCATTGACAACTATATTGACGTCATATGCATCAATTACATAATCATATTCACTAAAAAATGAATTTGTGCTTGGTGTTTTTAAAGTATCATTTTGAGTATTTATAGCTAAAGCATTAATAGGTAAAAATAAAGATAATATAATTAATATAGTTCCAAATATTTTTTTGCTTATTTTTGTCATATTATTTCTCACAATTTAAAACGAAACTTTAACGTTTTCACGTTCACTTTTATCTATCTCAAACATGTTTTGGTGTTTGTAGCCGTATAATTTGGCAAAAATATTACTTGGAAACATTTCTACTTTGTTATTGAATTGTTCTGTTACAGCATTATAATATTTTCTAGCATTGGCAATATCTTCTTCGGTTTTGGCTAATTCTGATGATAATTGTTGAAAATTGGTACTTGCTTTTAAATCTGGATAGCTTTCAGCTAGAAGCATTATCTTATTTATATCTTTAGACAAGGTTTGATTTGCTTTTATTTTTTCATTACTTGACATTGAGTCATAACTAGTGTTTCTAAGTTCAACAACTTCTTTTAAGGTGTTTTCTTCGTGTTTAGCATAACCTTTTACTGTTTCTACTAAGTTAGGAATTAAATCCCATCTTTTCTTTAGGTATACGTCCATTGTAGAGAATGCTTCTTTTAGTGAGTTATTTAGTTTCACAAAACTATTATAGGTTACAAGTGCATAGATTAAAATTATAGCGACTATAGCTATTACAATATACATAATCATTTTAATTTCCTCCCTTATTTGAATAAATATATGCTTGCTATTTACTCTATGTTTATTATAGCATATTTTATTACAGAAAAAGTACTATTATTGAAATAGCACTTTTATTTGACATGTTTTTGTTGTATAGAAACGGTACCTTTTTCTAAAGTGTTATCATCTTTTTTGGGTACAAAACATTCGAAAACTGGGTCCCAGACAAGTTCTGAATTTTTCTTTTGAATTAATACTTTAGGTTTAGATGATTCTTCTTTATCAATATGACCTTTAGATATAATTCCTTCAATTCCGTTTCCATCATTTATGAATGTAAATTGTTCTTTTTTCATAATATCCCCTCCTGTTTGGGTGGTATTATATATTATTTAAGGATGTCTGTCAAATTTTAATTAATTAACAGGTCTGTCATTATATCAATAGCATCTGAGCCAAAATCTTTTAGTTTGAATAAAGTGTCTTTAACGAAGTTGTTTTTGGTGTTTTGGTTATTTATTTTCATAATGTATCCGTCATCTGTTTTTTCAATTTTGATATCATTAGTATATCTTTGATACTTGGGTTTTAGATTTTCTAAATTTTCTTTTTCCCCATAAAGATACAAAGTACCTTTATTAAGGTAAATACTATTAGGAATAAAAGAACGATAAAATGGTTTAATAACTTCATAATTACAGATGATTGTATCCAAAGATTTCTTTTTAAACTGTTTTTTTATTTTTTTAATATTTATTTTTTTGTTTCGTCCTTTTTTTGTCATGTTAAATTTTTTACTAGAAGGACTTTTTCTGGTTAATAGATAACAAGAATAAATACTATTATTGTTTTCAATCGCATCTAATAAAATATTATCTTCAAAACCAATTCCTAGTAATGAACCTTCGAGATTGTTAATTATTTGCAGTAACTTTTCATTCATGTTTTTCCTCCAATATTTTATTTATAGTGTAGCTGGCTGCTAATAATCCTGCTGAAGCAGGTACGAAAGCATTTGAACCTATCTTACCTTTTATTAAAGGTTTTTCTTTTGAAAAAATAACTGGGATTTTTTGATTTATTTTTTCTTCTTTAACCATTTTTCTAATTATTTTAGCAATTGGATCATATGATGTTTTTCTAATATCAGCTATTTCAAGTAATTCTGGGTGCATTTTGTTTCCTGTGCCCATTACTGATATGAATGGTATGTTTTTTTCTATGCATTTTTTTATTATTAATTTTTTGGTATTAACTGTATCAATAGCATCAATGACAAAGTCTATTTTTTGATTAAAAATGTCATTAATATTTTCTTCATTTAAAAATATTTGATAGGAGATTATTTGACAGTTTGGATTTATATTTTGAGATATTTGTTTGGCAATTTCAACTTTTGGTCTACCAATCGTATTTTGAAAGGCTAAAGCTTGCCTATTTAGGTTAGTTATATCTATTACATCATTATCAATTACGATAATATTTTCAATGCCACTTCTAACTAAAGCTTCAAAGGCATGGCCTCCTACTCCACCAAGCCCAATTACCATAATAGTTTTACTTTTTAATAAGTTTATTTTGCTACCAATTATAAATTCTAAGCGGTCAAACATTTTTATCACCTAAGAAGATTATACTATATTTTAAGCAAAGAAAAAAGCCTAGTTTTCACTAGACTTATCATTTATTTCATGATATTTATTTATATAATCTTGTTCAAAAGAAGTCAAATCCTTTGGACTCATGAATAAAAGTACTGAGTCTTCATGCTCTAATAATTTATCGGTTTCACTTTCTGAGATGTGTTCGGCGTTTGGAATGGCTTTAATTATATCATTTATATCAATATCAATGTCACCTTGTTTTTCTCTTGCGGCATATATATCCATGATGTAAGCTTTAGAGGCAGTTTTTAAAATTTCAATATATTCATCTTTGAAAGCTTTGGTTCTAGAATATGTATGTGGGCCCCAAATAACAACTAATTTTTTATCAGGATATTTTTGACGTGCTGATTTAATGGTACATTTTAATTCTGTTGGATGATGCGCATAATCATCAATTAAAATATTTGTTCCAACTTGTGTTTCATTGAATCTTCTTCTTGCAGCGTGATATTCTTTTAATATTTTAGATACTTCTTTAGCGTCGAATCTTTCATAATAGCAAAGGCTGATAACTGCTAAAGCATTTAAAAGCATATGTTTACCATATAATGGTAAGTCAAAATGACCATAATAATTATCTTCTACAAACACATCAAAAGTTACACCGTTTTCAGTATAGTTTACATCTTTGGCGATGATATCATTATCATCATCTAAACCATAGTAAAATATTGGTTTACTAACTTCTAGACTATGAGTGTATGGGTCATCTCCACATGCTATGACCATCTTTTCAGCGTTATTGGCATATTCAGTAAAGGCATCAATAACATCGTCAATATCTTTATAATAATCAACATGATCTAATTCAATATTAGTTATAATGGCATAATATGGCGTATAAGCTAAGAAATGTCTTTGATATTCACAGGCCTCAAGGACAAAATATTTATTTTCTTTATTAGCAATTCCAGTACCATCACCGATTAAACAGTTAGCTCCTTTGATTGCATTTAGAACTTGATATGTCATTGTTGATGTAGTTGTTTTGCCATGACAACCAGCAACAGTTATAGTCATAAACATTTTAGTTAATTTAGCTATCATTTCTTGATAGGTATATATTTTTAAGTCTAATTCATTTGCTTTAATCATTTCTGGATGGTCATCTTTAATGACATTTCCTCTAATTATAACCATATCTTTCTTGATGTTTTTTTCATCATAAGGTAGTATTTCAATATTTCTTTCGTTTAAACCTTTTTCGGTAAAGAAATGTCGCTCAACATCACTACCTTTCACTTCATAACCTAAATCATGAAGGAAACAAGCAAGTGCACTCATGCCAGTTCCTTTTATTCCAATCAAATAATACATAGATGTTCCTCCTAACTAATGAATTCAATCAAATATGGTCCAAGTATTAAAACAAGAATTAATGGTACAATAAATAAAACTGAAATAATACTGACTTTGTTTGGAATTTTGTTTATTTGTTCTTTAGTGGTTAATAACTCTTTTTGTCTTAGAAAGTCGACTTCGTTATAAAGAGTGTCTAATATGCTATTACCAAACCTATTTGTTTGAATTATATTTAATATTATGTTACCAATTATATCTGATGATATTTGTTTTTTTAAGTCACCTAAAGCCTCAATTAATGATTTACCATAATTCATTTCATCTAGGGCGCTTTTAAATTGATTAGAAATTTCTGAATCAACATTATCACAAGTAACTTTTAAAGCGTTTTCTAAGTTTCGCCCTGACTCTAAGGTTAAGGTTAATATTTCAAAGAAGTATAAGGCTTGGTGCTCTAAGCGTCTATTTCTTTCTCTTAGCTTTTTAGTTATGTTTAAGTAATAAAATAGATAATAACAAATAATGGCAACAAATGGGGCATATATATAGCCCATGTCTGTTAGTAATATGGTAAGTATGAATGCGAGGGCGGTGATGATGATTCTGGACATACAAAAGGTTGTAGCTGTGTATTTTGTGTCTTTACCTAAACATTTTAATTTTTCTTTTATGTTGTCTAATTCTTTTTGTCCATAAATTCTTTCAATGAATTTGGTTTGTTCATCCATTAAATCACCACCTTCATTATTTTACGAACTACTACCACAAAAATTATATAGTAAATTATCATAAATATCAAGAGGATACGTCCAATATCAGTTGTTAGGAACGGCATAAAGTAACCTGGATTTATTAGGCTAATGACAAAAACGAAGAAAAATGGTATTCCTAGTAAGACATAGACGATGATTCTACTACCACTGGTTAAGCTTTTTAATTCTAATCTAAGCTTTCGTTTGTCAAAAAGGCTTCTTTCAATTGATGAGAACACTTTAATGATATCACCGCCGGTTTTATTTAATATGGTAAGTGAAGCTGTTAAATAAGTGGCTTCTTCTAAATTTACTCTTTTAGAAAATCTTTTGAAGACTTGTCCAATGTCTAAACCATATAAGAGTTCTAAGTTCATTCTTTTGAATTCAGCGCCAATGGTTCCTCCTACTTCGCTACTAACAATTTCAATGGCTTGGGTGATACTTCTTCCTGATTTGAATGAGTTGTTCATTATAGTTATAGCAGCAATAAAGTCGCTTTCTAGGTTCCATCTAAAGACTTTATATTTGGCAAACAAATATATATCTAAAACAAAGAATCCTAAAACAAAAACTCCTAAAGTTTCTAGGCTACCTAGTAGTTTAAATTGAAAGGCTTTAATAATTATGGCCATAACAGTGAATAAGCAAGCGATAATTATTTTGCCGCTTAATATATCAAGTCCTGTTTTATGTACATTTGTTATAATGGTATATTTTTCTAATTTTTTAGCATATTTATTTGCAACTACTGATTTTTTTAGCTTGCTTGTAAATAAATTTAGATATTCCGTGTATATGCGTTTTATTTTTTCCGAAGTGTTTATGGTATCGTTCTTAAGGGGTTTAATGGCATATGGTTCTAATCTTTCTTCCAGCTTAACAACTTTAAATAATTTGATTATTTTAATGATTAAAAAGAATAAAATTATAAAACAAACTACTTGTATGATATAAATAGATGTATTATGTGGTTCTACCGAAATTATAGAGTTTTGAACTGCAGTATTTCCGGCTTCATCTTTAACGGTACAAGTGTATGTATAGTTTCCAGCTTGTTTGAAGTTTAGTGAATCTATATTACTGGTTATTTTATTTGTAATATTACCGTCATAGTTATCTGATGCACTACATGACACTAAATTTTTATCATTAGTTGGGGTTGTGATTATTTTTTTATTTGAAATTGTTAATTTAGGTGCTTCTTTATCAATTATATATTCACCACTATTTATAATGTCACTCTGACCATTTATAAGATTTGTTTGAACGGATATTTTATATGTCCCAGTTTCGCTTAAGGAAATACCTACATTACTATTAGAACTAATGTCTGTTTGATTGATTAAGATATCATTTTTGTATATTTGATATGTATAAGAGATGACGTTTTGAGATGGTGAAAAAACGACACTTATATCGTGATTGACTGGTTTTTCTGTACTTTGAATATCGAATTTTCCATTCATCTTGGGTCACCTCCTCTATTCACCGAAGATATCTTTTAAGTTATCAATACCTTTGGCTTTAATTTTTTGATATACTTTTGGAACATATTTATGGAGTAAGAATTCTCCATCGACGTCACCGTTGGGTAAGACGCCAGTTTGTCTAAATTTGAATATTTCTTTTTGTTTTATTTCGCCGTTTTCAATACCGATGATTTCATTGATACTACTTACCCTTCTTCTTCCATCTGATAGTCTTTGAACTTGAACGACGATTTGAATTGCGCTTTCAATATATTCTCTAATAGCGGTTACAGGTATTTCAACACCATTCATTAAAACCATGGTTTCTAGTCTATTTAGGGCATCAGCTGGTCCATTGGCATGCATGGTGGTCATACTTCCTTCGTGTCCGGTGTTCATGGCTTGAAGCATATCAAATGCTTCTTTACCTCTTACTTCACCGACGATGATTCTATCAGGACGCATTCTAAGAGAGTTGATAACTAAATCTCTGATAGTTATAGCACCTTCTCCTTCATAATTGGTTGTTCTTGTTTCTAGGGATATGACGTGTTCTTGCTTTAATTTTAATTCAGCGGCATCTTCAATAGTTATAATTCGGTCATTTGGATCACAAAACGATGATAAAACGTTTAATAAAGTAGTTTTTCCAGCACCGGTTCCACCGACGACTAAAATATTTAATTTAGCGTGAACGCATGCTTCTAAAAATCTTGCCATATATGGGGTTAAAGTTCCAGTTCTAAGTAAATCTTCAATATTGGCAAGTTCACTTTTGAATTTTCTGATGGTAACGACAGGACCGTTTAGTGAAAGTGGTGGCAAAATGGCATTTAATCTAGAACCATCTTCTAGTCTAGCATCAACCATTGGATGAGCAATATCTATGGTTTTACCAATTGGCTGAATTAATCTTTGAACTACTCTAACTATGTGATCATTATTTATAAAACTAACACTATCATCTTTAATGACTTTACCATCTAGTTCAATATATATTTCGTTTGGAGAGTTAACCATTATTTCTGTTAGTTCTTTGTCTTTCAATAATTCAGTTAATGGTCCATAACCGTTTACTTCATTATCAATTAGGTTATAGATGTAACTACGTTCTTCGTTTGATAGGTCATATCCTTCGATAGATTTATCTATTTCGTCTTTGATGAAATCTTTCATATCTTCGGTTGTTTTATCTTTGTTATCAATGATATTTTGAATAATTTTATTTCTTAGTTCATCTAGTAAAACTTTGTTGGGAAATTCATCATAGTCATCTACTTCTTCAAGTAGTTTTTGTTCTATAGATTGGGCAAATTCATCGACAAAGCGTTTTGTTTCCATGATTTTCCTCCTTTACTTTAATATTTTATCTAGTAATTTTGTTAAAATTAAAGTAGCTTTTTCTTTTTGATAAACTTTCTCTAAGGTGACGATTTTTCCTTCCATTATTATCTTTTGCATATTTTTGATGAAGGAATTAGCTGGTAATACATATTCAATTTGTTTGTCTAGGAATGATGTTACTTCGTAAGTGGTTAAGTGTTCTTTTGATAATGCTTCATTTAAAATAATAGTGTACTTAGTTAAATTCATGTCTTTATAAATTGCAAGCATAGTTTTCATGTTTTTTAAATCCATAAGATTGCTGGTGATAACATAGATGATATGGTCACTATTATCAAAGGTTACTAAGTTTATATTATCTATGATGTGGTTAGTATCAATTAAGATGACATCGTATTTGTATTTTAATTTTTTTAAGATGATATCAATATATTGAGAATTTATTTTACCAACGCTTCGCGGGTCTTTAGGTGCTGGCAATATGTCTATGTAATCATTATATTTAGTTATATATTCATCTATATCTTTTAGAGTGTGGTTCATATAGTCATTTACTAAGGTATAGATATCTTTATTTACTTTTAAATTTAAAGCGGCAGCAATTATACCAGCATGAAGATCCATATCAATTATAATGGTTTTTAGTTTTTTATTTGATAATATACCAGCGAGTGCTAAAGTAGTGGTGCTTTTGCCAGTTCCGCCTTTAACTGATGTGACTGTGATAACTTTTGCTTGTTTAATAGCCATGTCTATCCCTCTATTCTTTTTTTATGATTATTTTACCGTTATTTTTATAGCCTATATAAGTTATATTTATGTCAAATTTATGATTGAATAAATTATTATATAGCGCATCATATTTTTGCCTGACATTTATTTTGATATAGTTTTTTATTTCTATTTGAATTTCACCTTGAATATTTGCTTTGAGTAAGTTTGTCAATATTGTTTCTAGGTTTTCTTGATTTTGATTATTTAAACCATATTCGATGACGTCTTGAATGGTATTTTCATATTTATTTATGGTTATGCTTAAGTTTCCTAGTTCCCAAATTAAAGCGAATAATAGTAATAAAATGGGTAATATGAGTACAAAGATGACGAGCGTTTGTCCCTTATTATTCACCATTGATGCCTCCTAGGTCATCATATATCACTTTGGACGTTTCAATTTCATAATTTTTACCTAAAATGTTTGACAAGATTGGGGCGTTTATTTCGATATTTTTTTTAAGGGTTAAGGTGGTCATACCGTTTAATGATTTATCAGTTAGGGTTAGGTTTTCGCTTGCTAGATAAACACCAAGGTCTTTTATATCATTATTTTGATATAGTGTAGTGACGTTGTCCAAGTCATTATTTAATGTGTATTTCGTCAAAAAAATATTACCAACGTCAATAATTGCCATAAGAATTAATAGCAAAACTGGTAATATTAAAACGAATTCTACTAAAGCTTGCCCCTTTTTATTCATATTATCACGCTTCCCTATCATAATAAATTATATCAAAAAATGAATGTAATAACAATGATTTAGAATATATTTTCTAGAATTGGACACAAAAGAAACATTGGTTTAATGTTTCTTTTAAATTTTGCAATTAAAAATTTGCTTAAATAAAATTTATATTCTATCATGTTTATTCTTTTGACGTATTATTCACTATAGCACAAATTTTAATATATGTATATAGTTT
>CALVRQ010000029.1 GCA_944358685.1 uncultured Bacilli bacterium | reverse complement strand
CATTCCTTGGTTTCCACGCTGATAAAGTACCGGATATCGACTTAAACTTTTCCGATTTAAACCAAGCAGCTGCTCATGAATATACAAAAGTATTATTCGGTGTTGATAATGTTTATAGAGCCGGAACCATTGGTACTGTAGCTGCTAAAACTGCATTTGGTTATGTTAAAGGTTATTGTGAAGATAAAGGCATAAGCATGCGTACAGCTGAAGTAGAAAGATTAGCTGGGGGCTGTACAGGTGTCAAAAGAACAACAGGACAGCACCCAGGTGGAATAGTAGTTATCCCAGGATATATGGATGTCTTTGATTTCACTCCATTCCAATATCCAGCCGATGATTCAACTTCCGCATGGCGCACAACTCACTTTGATTATCATGCCATCGATCAAGATGTTTTAAAACTAGATATTTTAGGTCACTCTGGACCAACAAAATTAAGGCTTATTCAAAATTTAACAGGTGATGATGTCACTAAAGTTCCTTTAGATGATAAAGAAACTATGGGTATATTCCTATCACCAGAACCTCTAGGCGTTACCAAAGAACAAATTATGAATGATACGGGAACTTTAGGAATCCCAGAATTTGGAACCCCATTTACCTTACAGATGGTCAAAGAAACTAGACCAAAAACATTCTCAGAACTAGTTAAAATATCAGGTCTATCACATGGTACAGACGTATGGAATGGCAATGCTAGAGATTTAATAGAACTAGGAGTAGTCCCATTCAGCGAAGTTATAGGTTGTCGTGATGACATTATGACCTACTTAATGAAAGAGGGTATGGATAGATTAAAAGCCTTTAAAATAATGGAGTTTGTTCGTAAAGGTAAAGCCAGTAAGGAACCTGAACAATGGGCTGAATATGTCAAAGAACTAAAAGCAGCCGGCATAGCTGATTGGTATATAGAATCATGCAGTAAAATAAAATACATGTTCCCAAAAGCCCATGCTGTAGCTTATGTTATCAACGCCTTTAGACTCGCATATTATAAAGTACATAAACCAGCTATATACTATGCCGCCCAATTCTCTGCCGAATACGATGATTTTGATATTGAATCTATGATTAAAGGCTATGAAACGGTTAAAGCTAGAGTCATTGAAATAAATGAAAAAGGTTTTGATGCCACAAATAAAGAATCATCAATTCTAGAATGTTTAAAAGTAGCTTTAGAAGCCCTAGCTCGTAATATAAAATTTAAACCAATTGATTTATATAAAAGTCACTATCACGACTTTGTCATTGATGATGACGGTAATCTCATTCCACCATTTAGAGCCATTGATGGTCTAGGCGAAGTCGTTGCCAAAAAAATTGTTGAAGAACGCGATAAACAATCATTTATCAGCATCGAAGACCTTCAAAAAAGAGCAAAACTATCAACAACCTTAGTTGAAAAACTTCGTTCAATGGGTATTCTAGATGGTATGGATGAATCAAGCCAATTATCTTTATTCTAAACAAATCATAAAATGTGATTTGTTTTTTTCTGAAATAAAAAGGAAATGATAACTTTAACTCGTATATTAAATATAGGAGGTGACAATGTTAAAATTATTAAATAAAAATAAAGTAAGACCAGTCATATATGATTCAGTATTTAAAAAAATCTTTAGCCTTCCTTGTAATAAAAAACTTATTTCCTATTTAATTAATAAAATTACCAAACTAAAATATTCTTATATTTATAATGACTTTAAATATGGAAATACTGAACTTTTAAAAAAGAATTATAGTGATAAAGGAAAAGTCACAGACTTACTAATTTATTTAAAAAATGAAATAGTTAATTTAGAAATGAATAAATACCTAAGTAAAGGTACCATTAAAAAGAACAATATTTATCATCATCATTTATCTGGCAATAATATAAAAAAAGGCGAGAACTATTGCCAAATAAAAAAGGTTATTCAAATAAATTTTAATGCAAAAGGAAATAAAAACAAAAATATAATTGAAGAGTCGAAGATGAGAAATAAACAAGGCGCAAACTGTACAGATGAATATTACATAACTTATCACATAAATATGAAAATCGCCTTAAAAAAGTATTATAATAAATGTAAACTTACAAGATTTGAAAAAATATTAGTCATGATGCAATTAGAAGACAAAGGCGAACTACAAAAAATAGCCAAAGGAGATGAAATGCTTATGATATTTGAAAAAACTATTGAAGGAACTAGTGAAGAAACATTAGGTGTTTATGATAAAGAAGCTGCTGAAGAATTCGTAAGACAAATTGATATTGAAGATGCCAAAGTGCAAGGCATGAAAAAAGGACTCACCCAAAAAGCCAAAGAAATAGCCATAAATATGCTAAAAGCAAACATGCAAATATCAGAAATATCAAAACTAACAGGCCTCAAACCAAAAGAAATATCAAAACTTGCAAATAACCTTTAATAACAAAAAAAACAAGCCAGTAGAGTGTGTACACAAAAACTGACTTGTTTTTAAATATTTTATTATATTGTAAATTGATTGAATTTTGTTGAACGGCCTAACTGTATGATATTCTGTTCATTAAATATTATATAATTATTTGAATTTAATCATTATATGCAAAATATTTTTAATAAAATATAAAATTATTTATGCCATAACTACGTGTGCCTCCATTTTCGTATGTTATTGGTATTGAAGTAGGAAAGCCACCATTTATTGATACTTTATATAAAGTTGGAGTATTACCCTCAGTCTTATATCCAGTAAAATATATATAATCACCAACTACCTTTGAAGAGCAAGATTCACAAGTACTATAAAGCTCATCAATTGCTCCTTGAACATCACTACTTTTTAAACCACTTGAACTATTTTCATAAGTAACTTGATTACTCGGAAAATATGTTACTGCATATACACTTGTTGTTCCCACTAGCACAGCTGTAAATACACAAAGAAAAAAACGGTTTTTAAATAATTTTTTTAACATCTCTTTTTACTCCTTTTCTACTACTTTTATTTACTTCATTTTTAGTATAGCACATTTTAACAGAAAAAGCACCTAAAATGTCCCGCTTTTTGACAAACAGAATGTGATAATTATAAAAAGAGGTGTTTATATGCACATAAAACAAGCATATCAAATGGAAGAAATTGCTGAAAATGTCAAAAATAGTAACCACGCTAAAAATCTCGCAGCTAATCTAAAAAAACTAAGACTCGAGCACTACAAAAAATATAAAGAATTAAATAATAAAATAGATAACCCCTATAGTTTAGATAATATCTCATCTTTACTAGGCATTTCTAGAAGGCATTATAGTAGGTTAGAAAACCCAAACTATACATCTAAAAACATAACTTTAGATAAATTAATAATTTTATCTAAAATTTATGAAATTAAAATAGATGATTTATTAAAACCGGACATGAAAGATTAAATTAATAAAAGTTTAATCTTTTTATTATGCAAAAGTTACATTCTCCAAAGACTCCCATTTTTTTACAAAGTGTAAATAAATAGTGTCAAGTAAGTTTTGACAAAAGTAATTTATAATACTATAATACACACTACAAAAAGAAGGTGCATTTATGAAAGGTACAGTAAAAACCTCATTAGAAACAGGCTACGGCAATACTATTTTTTATCACCCTGATTACTTAAAACCATTTGAAGAAGATTTATTATCTTTTCTAGAAGATAAAACATATATGCGTGAATTTAGGTTTGCTAAAAGTATGATGATGCCAGAAGAAATTCAAGCAAATAACAGTATTGAAGGCATTACTGATGATTTATCAGTTATTGGCGATGTCATGCAGAACAAAAAAATAAAACCACGAATTGCCAATTTATATAATGGATATCGTTACATTTTAAACCATAGACAAATTGATAAAGAGAGTGTCAGAAAATTATATGCCATTATCAGTAAAGATTTATTGAATGACCATGACCGTACTAACATGGGAAAGTATTACCGTACTAAACCAGTTTATATTTTAAAAGGTGGACGTTTAGATATTGCTCCATATTTAGGCGCCCCAGCCGATAAAATAGATTACTATATGAATGAACTATTTGATTATATAAATAGTGATAATCAAAATAATGAAATTGATAATTTTATTAAATCACAAGTAATGCACTTTTACTTTGTATATATTCATCCTTATTTTGACATGAACGGACGAACCAGCCGAACTTTATCAATGTGGTATCTATTAAACCAAAAAACTTATCCTTATATTATTTTAAATAGATCTATTGCCTTTGATAAACAGTCATACGAAAATAAAATAATTGCTGCTAGAGAGCGTGGCGATATAACCTTATTTTTAAAATATATGATGGTTCAGGTTTTAAAAGAATTAGAAAAAGAATATGTTATTGGTAATATTAGAAAAAATGCTCCCTATAAAATATCTAAAGAAGAATCACAAATAATAGAATATTTTATATCCTTAAATGGAAACCTAACTATTAAAGATTTAGCTACCATCTACAATAGTTACAACTCTAAAAGAAAAATTTTAGATATTACTGAAGATAGAATTGACCCTTTAATTGAAAAAGAAATTCTTTTAAGTGTTGGCGATACTAAGAAATATATTACGGGAACTAGACACAATAGTACCTTAATTTTAAATCCTGAATTTATAGACGTAAACCCCAAAACATTAAAATATTTAAAGCTCGAAAGATATACTAAAAAGCGCTAATATATATTAAAACACTTGTTACAAAGTGTTTTAAAATGGTAAAATATTATTAGGTGATAAAGTATGAAAAAAATAATAATGATAGATGGCAATAACCTTATGTTTAGAAGCTATTATGCTACCGCCTATAACGGTAACTTCATGAATAACAGTAAAGGTTTTCCAACCAATGCCTTATTTGGTTTTGTCAACATGATTCATAAAATCATTAACGAAGAAAATCCCGAATATGTAATTG
>CALVRQ010000028.1 GCA_944358685.1 uncultured Bacilli bacterium | reverse complement strand
TCCTTTAATAAATTAAAGTATTCTACACCACCAGTGAATTAGATTCCCAATCGTTATACTTAGTAGGTTTTTCATAGCGGTATTCTTCTTTTAGACAATTAAATTATATCATATATATATCTTTTTTTCTAGCATCTTTACAAAACTTCACATTATTTTCTTAAATCTACATTTTCTTTTAAAGCATCATAGGCTTTTCTAACAAAATAATCACTTACATCAATTTTTAAATCATATTCCTTTAAAATATTTTTCATCTCATCAATCGTATCTCCATTATTATTTTCTAAAAGTAAATTCTTTTGTTCCATCTCTACATAAGTTCCAATACCTTTAACATCTTGAATATAAATTTCATTTTTTCCATTACTCATTAAAACATTATGATCACTTATTTCAAATAATTTTTTATAGCCGATAGCTTTCATAAAATCATAAGCCTTATAAATATCAGTAATTGGACATTTAACCGACTCTTGTTTTGTTATCTCACCATATTCATTTACTTCTTTATGCTTTAAAACAAGCATTTTTCTTTTTCCAACAGTTTCTCTAATTAAAACATAATTAGAAAAAATAACTTCTTCGTTTTCCAAAAATACTTCCACATCATCCTTAACCATATAAATATCATTTAAAATAAAATTTTCTTGTTCGTGAAAACCTTTTTTAATCATATCATCATAAAGTTCATTAAAAGGTACCAAAGACCTTACACAAATTTCTAATTCTTCTTTCATAATTACCTCACACTTTCAAATCCTAATTTTTTAATTTTTGAAACATCAACATTATCACCCATATGCATACAGACAACTCTCTTTCTATCTTCAAATTGAATTAATTTAGCCAAATCATCTAATTGCATATGTGATTTATAACCATCTGTTGCCACTTCGTGATACATAACTTTAATTTTCTTACTCTTAAACTTCTCTAATATTATATCACTTATGGTGCATGTATCACCACTGTAAAAGAAATTATCATTATCGCTAATTACATGATAGCCATAACTTGGCATTGGTATAATTTTACCATTATCACTAACATCGCCATGTAATTGCTCATATTCTTTAATATAATATCCTTCTATCTCCTTAGGTGTTTTTACATTATAAAGGTTTTCATCAATACCATATATATTTAATAACATATAAGGAAGCCTCTTAATTGGAAATATTATATTCACTTCCCTTACCTTTTTAAATCTTAAATAAAACACCAAACTACCTAAACTACCAACATGGTCACTGTGAAAATGAGTAATAATAATATCAACCCTTTTAATATTTTCATTTATAATATTTAACTTTAAAATTTCATGAAAAACAGTTTCTCCTGAGTCAAACAAAAGTATTTCATCATTTTTTAAATAATAGTAAGCCGAATTATTTACATATTTTGTAGAAAAAGCTCCACCCGTTCCAATAAATTTAAGTATCTGCCTCATTCTACCCACCTAGCTTCCTTCTAAGCACTTTAGCCCTACTTATTTCATTCTTATAATTTTGAAGCTTTCCATCATTTATTACATAATCAAAATCATAATCTCCGCTTGTTTTATAAAGAATTTTCCTATCATCTGATTGATAAATATCATCTTTTAAAGTTAAACCAAGTTCTAAAATAACCTTTTGAATAGCATCTTCATCAAGTGAATGTTCTTTAACCCATTTTGCCTGCTTTGTTGTATCATTATCGCCAACTAATAGCCTTTTGAATCTCACCTTCTTAATTGATGGGTTGTTTTTTAAAAAATCATTTAACTGTAATGACAGATCAGAACATTCTAAATAATCCGTCAAAGCAATATCGCATTTTATATTACCATTTCTAAATAATAAACTCTTTAAATAATCCTCACTATATCCAAGTACCTTCATATCAACATCAGAATTTAATGCTACTCTGAGAATTTCAAACTCTAGCGGTAAATCAGTAAGATTAAAAAGGTCAAATTTATCTTCCTCACTAAATATATTACCCGAAGAATGTACCCTAACTATTTCAAACAAATTTCTATATTTGATTAAACACTCTTTTATTAATTCTAAATCTTCTAAAGAATAAAATGATGGTTCCCCATTTCCACTGAGAACAAATCTTTTAAATTTTATATTATTTTCCATAAGTTCATTTAAAATTTCATCCAAAGATTCTAAATTATCGCAGGTAGAAAACTTTTGATTATTTTTAGCAATACAATATGGACAGTTTTTATTGCACCTATAAGAGCCTAAAATCAATGTCAAATTATTAAAATATACAAAGTCATTATTTAAAATTCCAAGTACTCTCTCTAAGACCTCATTCTTAGATAAATTTGTAGTATCAATAGTTTGAGTAAAATCATACTTTTTCCAAAAACTGCTATCCTTCTCTTTTTGATCACGTTCTTTTAACTTTTTTAAAGTAATTTCATAATTCTCACCATTCATCAACATTTTTCTTTTAACTCTCTCATCAAAATCAGTTTCTAAAAAAATATGATAATCCACTTCTGGATAAGCAACAACTGGCCTTCTCGCATTAAGCAAAACATTACTTTCACATTTCAAATCATCAACTATACTTCTTAAAGCATCATTTAAAGAATCACCGACAATTGATCCAACCATTACTGTATCCATATTCATTTTTGGGGTGTTTAAAACCTCATAACTATAAAAATTACCATTAATTCCTACTTCCACTTTATTACAGGTAATTTTATAAGTAAGATCAATCTGTTGCTGCAATTTTCCACTTAAAACAAACTCTCTAATACCGTCTTCATCTAAAGATAATTCGTTTATTAAATAATAAGTAAGTGGTCTAAATAAAAAACCAAAATCAAAGTAAACTAACTCATTACCCCTTTTTAATAGCTCTTCACTTATAGTAGTTTTTCCACTTCCAGAATAACCACTAATTGCAATCACCTTATACATATTTCCTCCTCCAATTTAAATGTATCACAAATTAAACTGCCAGAAAAATACCAATAATTTATACAAATATAACTAATAATCATTCATATAAAAAGTTTTTAAAACTATATACTTTCTAGTAATTGCTATCAAAAAAAGTAATAAAAAAATAACATTTTTTCATGTTATTTTAAATATTCATCTATAAAATGTCTAGGTGCTTCAGTTAAATTTCTTTCTTTACATATTAAATTTAAAGATATTTCAGGAAGTTCCTCGTATATTTTTATTTCTTTTAAATTACCACATTCAATATCACTCTTAACCATATCTCTCAAAATATAACCTATTCCAAGACCTTTTTTTACCATACTATAAATAAGTTCGCTTGTTTCTATCGAAAGAACATTATTGAAAACAGTATTGTTTTCTTTAGCTAAATTATTTAAATATTGTCTATGTGAACTATGAGAAACCGGCAATATTAACGGTAGTGATTCTAAATCTTTTAAATGATATTTTTCTCTTTTAGGTAAAATATTTAAATCGGGCAAAACTATAAAAGTATGCGTAAAAGTATCTAAAGGTTTAACATCAAAACCATCTAATTCATCTTTTGCCGAAACAGAATCCAAAACAAAATCAAGCTCATTATTAGAAAGCATTCTAAGTAACTCACTACTAGGCCTATCAATAATAACAATATCAATCTTATTATATTTTTCATGAAAAGTCGCAATCTTATCAAGTAAATAAAATGAAGCCACATTAGATCTTACACCAATAGATAAAGAACCCTTTTCTAAATTCTTATTTTCCAGCATCTTCTTCTCTGCTTGTCTAAAATTTCCTAAAGCTTCTTCTACTAACCCATATAGTTCCTTACCTTTATCAGTTAAAATAATACCATTTAAGGTTCTATAAAACAGCATTGCATTAAGTTCACTTTCTAAATTTTTAAGTGCTTTACTTATTGCCGGCTGTGACAAATACATATTTTTTGCAGCATCTGAAATACTATGATATTGTGCAACTTCATAAAAAATTCGATATAAATTTAAATTGATATTCTTATCCATTTTTGCATCCTTTCCTTAAATTAATGACTTAATTTCTTCATCCTTACCATTTTCACTATAAATAAGTTTACCTGAACTTAAAACAATAATATGTTTTCTTTCCATTTCTTTTAATCCATGAATAATAATTTCAAAATTCTGTTTTCGACTTTTAAAATTTCTAGTAAATTCATCAAATTGTTCGTCTGTTATTGATAAATTATCTTTCTCCTTATAAGCTTTGCCCCTAATTGGTAAAAACCTAATTATCTTCCAATAATCTATATCATACTTGCATATTTCCTCATAAAGCTCATCCATAAAATTAATATTGCCATTAAATAATACTGTATTTAATTGTAATATTATATCAGGATTAATTTGTTTTATTTTTTTTAAAATTTTAGAAACATGAGCATAATAATCTTTTCCTATACCATATTTTTCATTCAAATCATCAGAAATAAAATCTAAAGAAATAATTAGCTGGTCAACATTTTGAATTTTTTCTTCCAAATTATCCACATCAACGGTCGTTAAATTGGTATTAACAGAATTAATAATTCCATATTCTTTACTTTTCTTTAATAAATGAGGCAAATCTTTATATAAAAAAGGTTCGCCACCAGTCCATGAAATCTTTTTCACACCTAGTTTAAATAAATTATCTAAAACTCTTTCATTTTCTTCTAAAGTCAAATCTTCCCTATTAAACTTAAAACAATACCTGCAATTTCTATTACATTTGCTTGTTATATTGTAACATACTTTCATGATTACTCCCTTCAAACTTTAATTCTTTTATTTTAAGTAAATCAATACCATATATTTCATTATAAATAGATGTCACATCTAAAGTAGTTGCATCATCTAAAGTATATCCAAGCTTTTCTAAAGCCATAACAACATCTTCATTTGTTTTACCCTCTATTTCGGCATATGTTGGTATCAAAGTCCAAGAATCAATAGAAATTTCTACATTATCCAGAGAATAAATAATTCGGTAATTTTCTTGATAATTACGATAGCTATATCCAAGTTCCTTTAAAATATCATTCATAACATCAAAATCACCCACAACTGTTTCTAACTCCATAGTCCCATCTATAGCCGTTTTATCTTTGATTTCCTTAATTGTCAAAGTCGTTTTTTTACCATTTGTCCTAAGCCTAATCCATTTATTAGGCAATATCGGATTAAAGTCATATGTATATCTTCTTTGCAAAAATTCATCTTTTTTTACTGCTCCATTATTCAATAACTTGCTTACAAAACCCTTCTCATCAATATTAAGAATCGTAACTTCTCTTTCTTTAGCCATAATACCCTCCATTTCCACTATATTATACCGTACTATTTGTTTTTTTTAAAGTATAATAATATAATTAAAAATCATAGATATATAATTTTTTCATATAGAGAATCCAGTAGAAAAAATTAATCAATTTACTTTTAACCTCCTACTTAGATATTGCTATATGTAAGATTAGCGGCATAGAGCTATTCCAATAACTCTTCCAACTAAAAGCTAAACTTTTGAATTTTTCTTTACCTATTCCAAGTCTTATTAATCGGTTTAGTCTATCTTTACAAGTTTTCCATTGTTTCCAAAGCAAACATCTTATTTAGCTATTTAAATGACTGGTAATGTTCCTCATGACACCTTTCATATCTACAATTTTAAAGTAATTTATAAAGCCTCTTATTACATAATTAAGCTGTTTCATTCTTGTAGCTTATGGAATATTGTAATTTATTTTTGTAATTTGTTTTTAACTTCCTCTTGAACTCCTATATTGATTTTATATTCAGTGTTGGTTGACCGTGCAAGTATTTTCCAAACTTATATATAAAAAAACTATAACCAATACGTTACAGTTAATATCTATCTAAAAAATTATGTTTTTCATCTTCTTCAAAATATGAAATAACCTTATCTAATTTCACATTACTTATAGAATTAAAAATATTCCTATCTGCATCAATATAATATTCTTTTAATGTTCTAACTAACTTTTTCATTTCTTTTCGCTTACCTAAATCTTTTTTAGTAACACTACACGCACAATCAATAAACGATAAATTATTATATCTACACCAATCTAAAATACTTTCCTCTTTAACAAAATAAAGCGGTCTTATAAGCTCCATACCATCAAAATTATCGCTTTTAATCTTAGGCATCATTCCAGCATACATTCCATTATAAATTAAATTCATCATAATAGTCTCTAAAGCATCGTCAAAATGATGACCTAAAGCTATCTTATTACATCCAAGATTCTGTGCATAACTATATAAATATCCCCTGCGCATTTTCGCACATAAATAACATGGATTTTTTTCCTTACTAACAATCTTAAAGATAGGACTATCAAATATATGAGCCTTAATATTTAAAATATCTAAATTGTTCTTAATTTTGACTAAAACCTCATCTGTATAACCTGGGTTCATAATGATATACTCTAAATAAAATTTCACCTTGCCATGTTTTTGTAATTCTTCTAAACACTTTGCAAGCAAAAAGGAATCTTTACCACCACTTATACATACCGCAATCTTGTCATTTTCATTTATCAATCCATATTCATTCACACATTTTACAAAATTGTGCCAAATTGAAGGCCTAAATTTTTTAATAATACTTCTTTCAATTTCCTTATATTTTTCCATAACTATAATTTCAATAAAGAATTATTTTTAAACACTTTTACCTTTCTTTTATTATCAGATATAGCCGTATCCAAAACAGCATCTTCCATATCATGAAGTCCAACCGTACTTTCACTAATATGATGTGCGACTGAATTAATAAAGGCTGGTGATGCAATATATTCTTCACATAAATCATCACTATAAATCTGTAATTCTGATATTGGAGATCCTATAGCCTTCTTAATATCTTCAAATTTCATATTATCCATGAAAATCTTTTTGCCAAAAGTCTTATTGCACTCAACCGATAAAAACGCTCTTTTTATTGCCTCTCTATATTTTCTATCATAACCTTCTTCAATATCATCTGTTGAAATATCAGTCATAAGTAAATCTTGAATTATTCTCTTAACTTCATCACCATTATAATCTAAAGATAAAATAGCATCATCAATATTTTCAAACGTATATATCGGCTTAGGAATAAAGCAATCTTCATAACCATTTACATCAATTTCTCCAACAAACATTACCTGAGATAAATCAAAAAAATTATTTTCATAAGTGAAAAAAGCTGAAGTAATCAAAGACTCTAATTCTGAAAAGCCTCCATATAAAAAGCAATCTTTCATATCATGAATCAAAACAATTCCCTTGCACTCTTCTCTATTATTTTCCATAAATAATTTACAAAATGCATCAAATAAAACATTCTTATTAAAGCCACTTTCAGTACAAAAACCAAATACTTCTGCAAGCGGTATATCCATTTTAGCTGCCGTAAGCTGAACAATCGTCGTTTTTCCACTACCAAGTTCACCAACTAATAAAGTATTTCTTGGCCTAGATAACTTTTGATTTTTTGCAATTGTCCATACAAGCTCTTTTAAAGCTTTATCTTGATTACAAAGTAACTTTCTTAATTCATCATAAACTTCTCTTACTTCCATAAAATCACCCAAAAATCATTTATTCTTTAAACCTAATAAAGATCCCTTTTTTAATACCTTATGATTATACTTACAATCATGTGAAATAGCCTCCTCAATCGCCATCATCAAATAGTGCAAACCTTCTCCACTTTCTAAAATATTATACACCACTTTATTCACAAACTCATCTGAATTAATATACTCGTATGTCAAATCGTTTTTATATAAATTAAGGGCTGAATGAGGTGATTTCAAAGCCTTCATTATCTCTTGACTTCCCATATTATCCATAAAAATTCTTCGGTTAAAAACATCTAAACATACTTTTGATAAAAAACGTTCTTTTATTTGTTTAGTAATATAATTATAAAATCCTAAATTAACATTTCTATTTCCATTTTCATCTTCATAAACAACATTATCCTGTGAGAAAAAATCTTTAATCATATTTAAAACAGGTGACTTAAAATTATTATTTTCTAAATCATCTAAATAATTACACTCTCTTGGAAATAAATCATCTACATTATTAGTATCTATCTCACCAACAAAAGTAATATCAGAAACATCCCAGTAAACACCATCACCCAAATCAATAGTTCCAGACGCAATCATTGAATTAAAAGCATCACTAGAACCATATATAAAACTATCTTGAAAATCATGTAAAAGTAAAATACCTTTGCCTGACTCACTATCACTCATCATTTGTGAAACACCGTTATAAAATAAAGAGACATTAAAACCATTAGGTACAAACATATTATATACCTCACCCATTGGTATCTCCATTAATTTAGCAGTTTCTCTAAGCATAGTCGTCTTACCACTGCCTCTTTCACCTATTAATAATATATTTTGTTTGAAATCACCATCGGTATAAAAATTCTTATCCAAAACCCAAATTAACTTTCGTAAAGGTTCATCTTGAATCATAAGTTCATCTTTAAGTAAATTATAAATTATTTGTTCTTGCATATAACCATCCTATCCCTAAAGCCCCTAGTCACTAAGTTTTATATGTAATTCTTTTAATTGCTTTTCACTAACATCACTTGGAGCCTCAGTCATTAAGCATGAAGCACTTGTTGTTTTTGGAAATGCAATTACATCACGAATATTTTCAGTACCACATAAAATCATTGTTAAACGTTCAAGTCCTAAAGCTAAACCCCCATGAGGCGGACAACCATAAGTTAAAGCTTTAAGTAAAAAACCAAACTGTCTTTCAGCATCTTCCCTAGTAAAACCAAGTTCATTTAAAACTTTTTCTTGCATCTCAGGATTATAAATTCTAAGACTTCCACCACCAGCCTCATATCCATTAATAACAATATCATATGCCTTAGCCAAAGCGTGTTCCTTATCACTTAAAGTATTAACATCTTGTGGTAACGTAAACGGATGATGACAAGCAATATATCTTTCATCTTCTTCACTATATTCAAACATTGGAAAATCAGTTACCCAAGTAAACGCATACTTATCTTTGTCGATTAAATCTAAATCTTTCGCCACTTTACACCTTAAAGCACCCAAAGCTGTTTTAACCATTTTTTTATCTCCAGCAATAATTAAAACCAAATCATTATCCTTTAAATCCAATGTTTTAACTAAACCATCTCCAATTTCAGAAGTAATAAACTTCGCAATACTACCAGTAAATTCACCGTTATATTTAAGGAATGCTAAAGCCTTAGCTCCATATGTTTTAACATATTCTGTTAACTTATCAATATCTTTTCGGGAATACTTTAAAGCCGCATTAAACACAAGTGCATTAATAATACCCCCCTCATTAATAATATTATTAAATAAACTAAATTCACTTTCCTTAAAATTATCAGTAATATCATAAATTGGATTATCAAACCTTAAATCAGGCTTATCACTTCCATACAAATTAATAGCATTCTCATAAGTCATTCTATCAATTGGTAATTTAATTTCTATTCCTTTAACTTCTTTAAAAATATTATAAAGTAACCCTTCAGTCACACTCATAACATCATCTTCGGTTACAAAACTCATTTCCATATCAATCTGCGTAAACTCAGGCTGTCTATCAGCTCTTAAATCCTCATCTCTAAAACATCTCGCAATTTGATAATACTTTTCCATCCCACTCATCATAAGTATTTGCTTAAAAAGTTGTGGTGATTGTGGCAAAGCATAAAAACATCCCTTATTAACTCTAGAAGGTACTAAATAATCTCTAGCCCCCTCAGGTGTAGACTTACATAAAATAGGTGTTTCAATCTCCATAAACTCCAATGAATTCAAATAACTTCTTGTCACTTGCATAACCTTATGTTTAATCATTAAATTATTCTTAAGTTCTTCTCTTCTTAAATCCAAATAACGATATTTCAATCTAGTTTCCTCTAAAGCTGTCATATTATTCAAATCAAAAGGAAGTTCTGCAGCTTTATTTAATACCTCTATACTTTGAATATTAATTTCAATTTCACCTGTTTTTAAATGCTTATTAGCTTCTTTTCTTAAAACAACTTCACCAATAGCTTTAATAACATATTCATTTTTTAAACTACTAGCAAGTTCATATACATCACTTTCAGGATTAACCACTAATTGAATAAGACCACTTCTATCTCTTAAATCAATAAAAACAAGGCCACCTAAATCTCTTTTCTTATTAACCCAACCATATAAAGTAACAACTTCACCAACATTTTTCTTACTTATACTAGCATTATTAATCTTCATCATCATCACCTAATTTTTCATCTAAAAAATCTATAATATCTTCTAATTTAATCTTATATTCTTCTTTTGTCTCATTATTTTTAACTGTTAAAACCTCTGTTTTAACCTCTTCCTCACCAATTATAATAATATATTTAGCCATCACTTTATCAGCTTGTTTAAAATTACTTTTAAAATTATGGCCATCATAATCAATCTCTATATTAAATCCAGCCATTCTTAAATCATTAGCCAAACTTAGAACATAAGGTTTTTGTTCATCTGATGCACTAAAAATATAAACATCTGGGCATACTATCTCTTTAATATCAATACCTTCTGCCTGTAGTGCTAAAAAAAGTCTCTCAAGCCCAAGCGCAAAACCGACACCAGGCACACTAGGTCCACCAATAAATTCAACTAAATGATCATATCTACCACCAGCCGCTAAAGTATTTTGAGAACCAAATCCCTCTATATCAGCTTGAACCTCAAACACTGTATGAGTATAGTAATCTAAACCTCTAACAATATTTGGATTAACCTTATAACTAATTCCCATCACATCTAAATATTCTTTAACCTTCTCAAAATGCTTACGACTTTCATCGTTCAAATAATCTGTCATTTTTGGAGCATTTTTCATAATCTCATTACTACTATCAACTTTGCAATCTAAAATACGAAGGGGATTCTTCTCATATCTTCTCCTGCAATCATCACATAAATCATTCAAATACGGTTTAAAATAATCAAGTAATGCTTTCCTATAATTTTCTCTAGACTCACTATCACCTAAAGTATTAATATTAACACTTACACCTTTTAAACCTAAAATATTAAATAAATTAACCACAATACTAATCATATCCGCATCCATCATTGGATCATTAGAGCCAAAAGCTTCTACCCCAAACTGATAAAACTCTCTATGTCTTCCAGCTTGTGGCCTTTCATATCTAAACATTGGGCCCATATACCATGCTTTTAAAGGTAAATTTTCTGCATATAATTTATTTTCTATAAAACATCTAACAACACCAGCTGTACCCTCTGGTCTCAAAGTTAAATCTCTATTTCCTCTATCTTTAAAATCATATGTTTCCTTACTTACTATATCAGTTGTCTCACCAACTCCTCTATGAAAAAGTTCACTACTTTCAAATATTGGAGTTTCAATATATTTAGCATTATATTTATCCATCAAAGCTTCCACTAACTTCCTAAAATAAAGTTGTATCAAAGCTCTATCACCATATATATCATAAGTTCCTTTAGGTTTTTGTAACATAATAAAAACATCCTTTCACTATTTAAAATTATATTGGTTTTTCATATAAAAGTCAATGAAATACCCAATATTAAAAGCACTTGTAATTAATTTACAAGCACTTAATATCATATATAACTTATTGGTACATAATAATTATTT
>CALVRQ010000027.1 GCA_944358685.1 uncultured Bacilli bacterium | reverse complement strand
ATTTATCACTCTCCTATTTTCATTATATAACTATTTTAAAATAAAAACTAGTTTTGTGATATAATTAAATAAAATAAGGAGGTTCATTATATGCGTGAATATCTAGGAGAATATGTAAAAGAAATTGATAAAAAAATAAAAGATAAAAAAATAACTGAACAAGATATTGAAAACCATCTAATTAAAATAAATTTTTTCCAGCACGAACGCTTAATACACTTATTAGTAACTCTATTTTATGGAGTATTTGTCTTTCTTTCAGTTATAATATCATTCAAAACTTGGTTATTCTTAATAATTCTATATCTCGCTTTAATTATTTTAATTTTTTATGTCAGACATTACTTCTTCTTAGAAAATCATGTCCAGTATCTATACAAACAATATGATAAAATGAAAAATATTATAAACGAAAATACCAAATAAAATAAGGTATTTTTTTCATATATATCTTTTTACCATAGATTTATTTTACTTGTTGTGTTAAAATGTATATAGCTATAAATATGGAAACTGGTGGTATAAATGGGAAAAATAATTGCACTTGTCAATCAAAAAGGTGGCGTTGGAAAAACAACATCTAGTATTAACTTAGCCGCATGCTTAGGTTATTTAGGTAAAAAATCTTTACTTATAGATTTAGATCCACAAGGAAATAGTACAACTGGCCTTGGAATTGACAAAGGTGATATCAAAAAAAGTATATATGATTTATTAATTGGCGAAGCAACTGTAAAAGAAGTTATAAAGAAAACTAAATTCAAAAATCTTTATATCATTCCAGCTACAATTTCTTTAGCTGGAGCTGACTTAGAATTAGCTGAAAAAAGTCGTTTAGACCCTGAATTTTCAAAAAACAAACAACTAAAAAATCAGTTAGAAGGTGCAAAGGAAATATTTGATTATATTATAATTGACTGCCCTCCTTCACTTGGACTTTTAACAACTAATGCTCTAACAGCTGCAAATTCTGTCATTATTCCTGTACAGTGTGAATTCGTTGCTCTAGAAGGAATAATGCAACTACTAAATTCAATCATGCTTGCTCAAAAAACATTAAATCCTACATTAGATATTGAAGGTGTACTATTAACAATGCTTGATAATAGAACTAATTTAGGACTAGAAGTCGTACAAGATATTAAAAGCTATTTCAAAGAAAGAGTCTATGACACAATCATTCCAAGATTAGTCAGACTATCTGAAGCTCCAAGTCATGGCAAACCAATTATCAACTATGATCCAAAAAGTCGTGGAGCTGAAGCTTATATAAATTTAGCAAAAGAGGTGATTTCTCGAAATGGAAAATAGAAGAGCCCTAGGTAAAGGCCTAGAACAATTATTTGATTTAGATAACTTAAACGTCAATAACGTAAGTGATTTTGAAAAAAACATATATGAAGATACAAAACACGAAGAAATAGTTGAATTAAACATTGATGAATTAAGACCAAATCCATATCAACCAAGAACAGTATTTGACGAAGATGCCTTAAATGAATTAGCAAATTCTATTAAAGAAAATGGTGTTTTTCAGCCCATCATCGTCAAAAAAAGTATTAAAGGATATGACGTAATTGCTGGAGAAAGAAGGCTCAGAGCCAGTAAAATTGCTGGCAAAAAAACTATACCAGCAATCATCAGACAAATAAGTGATGAAAAAATGGCTGAAATTGCTTTATTAGAAAATCTCCAAAGAGAAAACTTAAATGCCCTAGAAGAAGCTAAAGCATATAAAAGTCTAATTGATAAATTAAACTTAACCCAAGAACAGTTAGCTAAAAAAGTAAGTAAAAGTAGAAGTCATATCACAAACATGTTAGGACTACTTAGATTACCTGGCGAAGTTCAAGATATGATTCAAACAGGAAAACTTACAATGGGTCACGCTAGAGCTTTAAGTAAAATTGAAAATAAAGAAGAAATAGTTAAAATGGCCACTGATATTACTGAAAAAGGTTTAACAGTTAGAGATGTTGAACAGCAAAGCGAAAATATTCCTAAAAAACATCAAACAGTTAGAAAACCAAAAAACAATGAATATAAATATGTTCAAGATATGCTTAGAGATAAATTAGACACTAAAGTAAAAATTAAAGACAAAAAAATTGAAATATCCTTTACAAACAATGCAGACTTAAATAGAATACTAGAAATTTTAAATATAAAGGAGTAATTAAATGGAAAACATATTAACCAAAGAAATAATTACAACTATATGTATTATTATCAGTGCTTTAATTTTATATATTATCATCAAACAAGTCATGAGTAACTTTTTCATCAAAAAAGCCAGAACTCGTTCAAATAAAAAAGCACTTACAATTTTAACAATTTTAAATAATATAATTAAATATGTTATCTTAATCATAGCCCTGCTTACAATTTTAGCTACATGGGGTGTTGATACAAAAGCCTTAATTGCATCATTAGGAGTAGCTGGAGCTGTAGCCGGATTAGCTATGCAAGATATGATTAAAGACTTCCTTGGTGGAGCTGATATTTTAACAGAAGATCAATTCAAAGTTGGCGATAACATTCAAGTGGGTACATTTCGTGGTAACGTTATTTACTTAGGTATGAAAACAACTAAAATTAGAGCCTATACCGGTGAAGTAAAAATAATTGCCAATCGTAACATTACCGAAGTAATTAATTATAGTATTATGCCAGCTGTTTGTGTCATTGATGTTGAACTTTCATATGAAAACTCAACCGACCAAGCTGAAGCAATATTAAAAACAGTAATTGAAAGAGTATCTAAAATGGTCAATTACCTAAAAAGACCAATAACCATATTAGGTATTGAGGAGTTAAAAACTGAATCAGTTGTCTATCGAATTGAAGCCGAAGTGACAGCTATGAAAAATTTTGAATTTAATCGTATCTTTCTAAAAGAAATAAAGAAAGAAGCCGAAGCTAATAACCTAACCCTATCTTATCATAAGGTGGATA
This sequence comes from uncultured Bacilli bacterium, assembly GCA_944358685.1. The sequence goes on along the minus strand of CALVRQ010000027.1, from coordinate 413 downwards.
TTCATAATGTCTGATTATAAATTAGGAAGTATTGTCGTTATGAAAAAAGCCCATCCATGTGGCCATAACGAATGGGAAATAACAAGGTTAGGTGCCGATATTAAAATAAAATGCTTAGGCTGCGGACGCAGTATTATGCTTCCAAGAATCGAATTTAATAAAAAAATGAAAAAAATAATTAAACTGTAAGGAGGTAAGCCATGAAAAAAAAGAAAAAGTTACTACTCGGTCCAGTCATAACAATCATCATTATTACTCTTATAATCATGATAATAAGTGGCATATGCTCCGCTTTAGGTGTTCAAGGAGAAATAACAAGAATAAACAATAATAGTCTAGAAACATCAATGGTTACTGTTAGAAGTGTCTTTTCTGAAGAAGGATTAAAATACTTTTTTTCCTCTCCAGTTGAT
>CALVRQ010000026.1 GCA_944358685.1 uncultured Bacilli bacterium | reverse complement strand
CCCTACTTTCTATATCAATTATATACTATTTTTTTCTAAAAGAAAATTATATTTTTGATATATTTTACTTTTGTAAGATAACAAATGATCCTGAGCCAAACGATAAACCACAAATCTCAAGCCAAAGTAAAAATAATTCCGGTTTATCGTTTTTACTTTTATAGAAAACTCCGTTATCAATTTTATAAATTTGTTCAATTGTTGGCACTCTTAAATAAAGTACAATATCCTTAATAATGTTCATTTTATTTTCAGTATCACTAAAATCAATATAATTATTCTTAATTAAAAACCTATATTCCCATTTTTTTAAAAACTCTATTGTCGTTAATTTATGAACTTTTAAATAATTTTCTATGTCATCTTCTAAAAAGCTATCCGCTTCCATCTTATAAATATATTCTATAGGAATATTTGCAATCATACTAATTTTTTCTATAATCTCCGCTAATAAACTTTGCTTACCAAATCTAATATCGTATCTCCAGCTGTTGATGGTGTTGTACATATCCCATATAGTTCATCGATTACTCCTTTGATATTGGTTGAACTTAGACCACTAGATGTATTATCATAAAATACCTCATTACTTGGAAATGTTACAACGGCATATATACCTATAACTCCAAAAATAATGGTTCCAATTACAAAACTTATTATATTGTTTTTTAAATATTTCTTTTTGCTTTCTTTTTTCATTTGAACTATCCTTTCTTTATTTACATACACTATAAAGTTCATCTATAGCATCTTGAACATTAGTAGAAATCATACCACTAGTACTATTATCATAAGTTATTTGGTTAGATGGAAAATAGGTTATAGCATAGACACTTATTCCTCCACAAATTAAAGCACTCAAAATAATTCCAAATATACAATTTTTTAAAATTTCTTTTATTTTCTTCATTTTATCTCTCCTATTCTATCCATATCCAAGATATCACAAAAAAACAAGTAATATTTTCGATAAATCGCTTGCATCTTATTAGCTTGACATTATTTTTTTACCATACGAAAACAACTTCAAATTAATGAAGTTGTTTATGATTTTAATATAATTTAGCACCTGCAGGAATGTTATCATCCAACATTAATAAATATAATTTTTCTTTTCCTTCTTCTTGATAAACCGCACTAATAAGCATTCCTTCAGAATTGGTACCCATCATTTTCTTAGTTGGTAAATTCACAATCGCTACACATGTTTTACCAACTAACTGTTCTGGTTCATAATATTCATGAATTCCACTTAATATTGTTCTATCATGACCTGTTCCATCATCTAAAATAAATTTTAAAAGTTTCTTACTCTTAGCAACTGCTTCACATTCTTTTACTTTTACAACTCTAAAATCAGATTTAGAAAATGTCTCAAAATCAATAAAATCTTTAAATAATGGTTCTATTTCAACTTTTGAAAAATCTATTTTCTTATCTAAATTAATTGTTTTATGTTCAATTTTTTTAACATTCATTTCCTTTTTATTTCTCATATGTGGGAATAACAATACCTCTCTTATAGTATCCGCACCTGTCATAAGCATAACCATTCTATCAATACCTATACCCATTCCGCCAGCCGGTGGCATACCATATTCTAAAGCTTCAACAAAATCGATATCCATCTCATTAGCTTCTTCGTTACCAAGTTCCCTTTCCTTTAACTGATTTTCAAATCTTTCATATTGATCAATTGGATCGTTTAACTCAGTAAAAGCATTTCCAAATTCCATACCACATATAAATAATTCAAATCTCTCAGTATATCTAGTGTCCTCACTTTTAGAAGCAAGTGGACTAATTTCTACTGGATGACCATATACAAATGTCGGTTGAATTAAAGTCTCTTCAACAAATTTTTCAAAGAAAGCATTAACAATATGACCAAATTCAAAATGATCCTCTATCTCAACACCATATTCTTTAGCAACTTCCTTAGCCTCGTCTAAAGTCATTTCTTTCCAAAAATCAACTCCGCAAGCATCTTTAATTGCATCAACCATGTGAATACGTTTATAATTAGGCTTTAAAGAAATTTTATGGCCAACATATTCAATATCATAAGTACCATTTACTTCCTTGCATACCGTACTAAATAACCCTTCAGCTATATCCATCATTCCATACATATCTGTATATGCTTTATAAAGTTCTATTGTCGTAAATTCAGGATTATGTTTTCTATCTACACCCTCATTACGGAAAATACGTCCTATCTCATAAACCGCATCCATACCACCAACGAGTAATCTCTTAAGTGGAAGTTCTGTTGCTATTCTTAAATAAAACTCCATATCTAAAGCATTATGATGCGTAACAAAAGGCTTAGCCGCAGCTCCACCTAAAATTGGATTTAAAATAGGTGTTTCAACTTCAGTATAACCTAAATCATCTAAATATTTCTGAATTATTCTAACAATTCTTGGACGAGTAAAAGCAATTTTTCTAGCATCTTCATTCATAATTAAATCGACATATCTTCTTCTATATCTTTCTTCAACATCAGTAAGTCCATGAAACTTCTCTGGAAGTGGTCTCAACGCCTTAACTAAATGAGTATAGTTAGTCGCATGAACACTAAGTTCACCGGTATTTGTCCTAAAAACATATCCTTCAATTCCAACAATATCACCAATGTCAGAAGCTTTAAATAAATCATAAGCTTCTTCACCAACTTCGCTAATACTGATATATATTTGAATTTGACCATATTTATCTTGAATATGGAAAAAGCCTGCTTTTCCCTTTCTTCTTTTAGTCATAATTCTACCAGCAATAACAACATTGTCCTTTAATTCTTCTAGTTCTTCCTTACTTTGACTTTCGTGTTTTTCTTTAATCATTTTAGAATTAGAAGTTACATCAAATCTAGACCCAAAAGGTTTAACTCCTTTAGCCACTAAATCTTTTACTTTATCTCGTCTTACTTGTTCCTGTTCTGTAAATTCTCTCATTAAAATACCTCCAAACTTATGCATATTATATCATAATTTCTTTACCTTTTGATAGCCTCTTTCAAGTTTTAGTGCAAAATCATTAGGTATTTTTTCAAATGCAGCTTCCTTCAAATCACAAGGAATAGAAAAATATGCCTCAGCAAGCGAACCAGTAATAGCCCCGATTGTATCCGTATCGCCTCCTAAAGATATAGCTTTACGAATCGCATCCTCAAATGATTCGCTTTCAAGGAAAGCAACTATACATTTTTCAAGCACTAAGCACGAACTATCAAATTCATTTGTCAATCTAATTTCATCAAGCGATTTTCTAACTGGGTAAAAATTATCTTTTAATTCATCTTTAGAATAACCTTGTCTCCCCATATAAATAAGAGTATTTAATGTTTGCGCTGAAACAACAGATAAATATGAATTATGTGACGGTATAGTTGCCTTCATACTTTCTTTGAGAACTAAAAATAAATCATCGTATAAAAATCCAACAGGAGAAACTCGCATTAAAGCGCCATTTCCCATACTTTCTCCCTTTATCTCACCCTTACACCATTTAATAAAATTAGGTGAAAACATATATTTAAAATGACTAGCATTAGTATCAGGCTCATCCAAATAATATTTTAAACCATATTCTCTTAAAACATCGCCATAAGGTCTAACATCTAAAATCGCCTCTAAAATTGCTATTGTTAAAATAGTATCATCACTATAAAAACTATCTTCATCAATTAAATTACTTTTAGATAAAATTTCCATACGTCTATTAATATTTATATCTTTATTTTTAAACTCGTCATATTCATAAATAGAACCTGCTAAATCTCCAATAATTGCTCCAAGCACAAATTACCTTCTTTCTTTAATTTGTTTTTCTAACATCTTTTCAAAATCTTTCAAAGATAAACTTTCCGTTTCCTTATGGCCAAATAACCGATAACTTACAGTTTTATTATCCTTTTCTTTATCACCGATAATAAGTGTATATGGAATCTTATGAGACTGACTCTCACGCATCTTATAACTTAATTTTTCATCTCTATCATCCAAATTAACTCTAACATTTTTATCAGATAATTTTTTCATTACCTTTAAAGCATATTTTAAATGATATTCATTGTTAACTGGAATAATATTAACTTGAATAGGTGCGAGCCAAAGTGGAAATGCTCCTTTAGTTTCTTCAATCAAAAATGCCATAAATCTATCAAAAGTACCTAAAATAGCTCTATGAATAACTACAGGTCTTGCTTTTTGACCATTCTCATCAATATATGTTAAATCAAATCTTTCAGGTAGCAAAAAATCTAATTGACAAGTAGATAAAGTTACATCATGTCCAATAGCCGATTTAATTTGAACATCTAATTTAGGTCCATAAAATGCAGCCTCACCTTCAGCTTCATAAAAATCAATACCAAGTTCAGTTAATACTTTTCTAAGCTCACTCTCAGCCTTTTCCCACATTTCATCATCATCAAAATACTTTTCAGTATTATTTTTATCTCTAAGTGAAAGTCTAAATGCATAATCTGTAATATTAAAATCTTTATAAACCTCTAAAATTAAATTAACAACATTTGAAACTTCCTCTTTAATTTGATCAGGTCTAACAAACAAATGCGCATCATTTTGGCACATCTGACGAACCCTTTCAAGTCCACATACTGCCCCACTAGCTTCATATCTAAAATCAGGAGCAAGTTCACCAATTCTAATTGGTAAATCACGATAAGAATGCAATTTATGTTTATAAATAAGCATATGATGAGGACAATTCATTGGTCTTAAAACTAACTCCTCATTATCCATTTTCATAACAGGAAACATATCATCCTTATAATGATCCCAGTGTCCGCTTACTTTATATAACTCAGTAGAAGCTAAATATGGAGTATAAACATGATTATATCCTAACTTAACTTCTTTATCTTTAATATATTTTTCAAGTTCATATCTTACTGTTGCCCCATTAGGAAGCCACATTTGAAGTCCTGGACCAACAAGTTCATGTCCCATAAAAAGCTCAAGTTCCTTACCAATCTTACGGTGATCTCTTTCTTTCGCATCCTCTAACGCTGCTAAATGCTTATCTAAATCTTCTTTACTGTCAAAACAAACGCCATAAATTCTTTGTAAAACTTTATTCTTAGAATCACCTTTATAATAAGCACCAGATACCTTAAGTAATTTAAAATTCTTACACTCTTTCACGCTATCTACATGTGGCCCTCTACATAAATCAGTAAAATCACCTTGTGTATAACAGCTAATTACTTCACCTTCTGGAAGTTCATTAATAATATCAATCTTATAAGAATCATCTTTAAATCTGTTTAATGCTTCTTCTTTAGAAATTTCCTCACGATAAATTCTTTTGCCATCTTTTGCAATTTTCTTCATCTCTTTAGAAATTTTTTCTAAATCATCATCAGTTAAAGTATAATCACCTAAATCAATATCATAATAAAATCCTTCTGATATAACAGGTCCTACCCAAAACTTCGCATTTGGATATAAATGTTTAACTGCTTGTGCAAGTAAATGTGCACAACTATGATTAAGTATACTTAATCTTTCATCTTCTTTAATATCTATCATTTTTTATCATCCTTTCTTAATTTTATTTTCTTTTTCAAGCTCTTTTGCCTACCTTTTTTGTCAAATTTATATTCTAAAGATACCGAACTTATTAAAGATAAATCAAGTTCTGTATCAAATTCTGTATCATGCATAAGAACACGGTTAGGATTAACGTAAGGTGCAGGATTACCAAAAGCATCGTTCACGTAAATAATCATTCCTGTCATAACTTGTTCTTTCGAAACATATTCAAAACTTGTCCTAATAAGATTAATGCCATATAATGTAGCGACTTCCTTAAGCTCTTTATGAGATAAATGACACAATTCAGATATTAATTGTTCATTATCTAAACCACAATAATTAGTCAAAAAATGTCTTAAATCCATCTTATAACATTTTCTTATTTCTTTTTTTTCCATAAAATCCTCCAAAAAACTCCCTGCACAATATTTTATGCAAGGAGCGTATAAACGCGGTACCATCCTACCTTATAACTTTATTTATTAGATAACGGTAACTAACCGGAATCATCTTTCGAAAATCTGCTTCAAGGTAGTAATTATTAAAATCCTTTATTTAGCTCCCACCCACACTAAACTCTCTTTAAAATTATTTTTAATAATCATGTCCTTTTCATCACATTTAACTATATTTTATCACACTATCACTAGTTGTCAACCCTTAACCATATTTTAGCAGGATAGAAACATAAAAAAATATAGAAAAAACTATTGACATGTAGTAAATACAATAAAGAAATGATATAAAAATAGAAAAAAAGACAAAAATTAGCCAATTTAATTGTAAAACCATGTAAAATATTATTGGTGATTAAATTGACAACAAAAAAATTAACGAAAACTGAAAGAGTTAGAAAACAATTAAAAAAATATGAAATATCTTTAGATGAACTTGATTTTAAGGCTATAAAAGAATTTAAAGAAAAAATGAAAGATTTATCTGATTCAAGACAAAAAGG
>CALVRQ010000025.1 GCA_944358685.1 uncultured Bacilli bacterium | reverse complement strand
AGAATAGGATATAAAACATTTTCTATTACTTTAATAAAAGATAGAAGTGTATCTCAAGTTTTAATTGATAGAACCAATCAAATAATATATCAAAAATAAATATTTCTAAGGAATAAAAAAGGAATTTCTATTTTTTTGTCGTATGTTTATATATAGAGGTGAATCAAAATGAAATTTATAAGAAAACACAAAGGAAAAATTTTTATTCTAATTTTTATTCTATTTACCGCTTTTACCATCTATGATACCTATAGTATGGAGACTGAAAGTGAAACAGAAATTAAAACCGAACCAGAAGTAACTGAAAAAGAAGAAAAGAAAGAAAATAAAGAAAAAGAAACTAAAGTCTTAGTTGACGTAAAAGGTGAAGTAAATACTCCAGGAGTCTATGATTTAACAAATAATAATACCGTCATTGATGCCATTAATAAAGCAGGCGGACTTACCAAAAGTAGTGATACAAGTAATCTTAATCTAAGCAAAAAGCTAGAAGATGAAATGGTTATTATTGTTTATTCCAAAAGTGAAATTAAAGAAATGGAAGAGCCTAAAGTGCAGTGCCCACCATGTAATGATGCCTGCATTAAAGAAGAAGATGAAAAAGCTAAACTAGATGCATCCGAAAAAACAGAAACTGAAGAAGAAAATAAAACAGTTACAGGAAAAGTCAATATCAATACTGCTACATCTTCTGAACTTCAAACTCTAAATGGAATAGGGGAGGCCAAAGCCAAAGCTATTATTGAATACCGTGAAAAAAATGGAAATTTTGAAAAGATAGAAGATATTAAAAATGTCTCAGGTATTGGTGATAGCGTCTATGATAAAATTAAAGATAATATTACCGTTTAGTATTTTTGTAACCATATATGTTATCTTTTCTATAATCTATAAACCCGAAAGTCAATATTCTATAAATGATAATACTATAGAAGGTTATATCTATGAATGCCAAACAGAAAAGGACAAAGTAACTTTAAAAGTCAAAGGTAAAGAAAATATCATAATTAACTACTATAATGATTTTGACTGTAAATTAGGTAGTAAAATAAAAGCAATCGGTGAAATCAAAATTCCAAGTAAAAACACTAACTTCAATCTCTTTAACTATCAAAACTATCTTCTTTCCGAAAAAATACACTATACCTTGACAGCAAATGACATTAAAATTATTAATCAAAAACCAAATATTTTTTACAAAATTAAAAACAATCTTTATAATCATATTAAAAACTATAAAACCGAAAAATATTTAAAGGCTTTAGTTTTAGGTAATGATGATGATATAAATCTAGCTATTAAAGACAGTTATCAAATAAATGGCATTAGTCATTTACTTGCAATATCAGGTACTCAAATAACCTTATTTTCTTGCCTTCTTCTTTTTATTTTTAATAAAATTTTTTCTAAAAATACAGCTTATATATTAACTATTGTCTTACTAATCTTTTATCTTTTTATTACTAATTTTCAAGCACCAATTTTAAGAGCTACTTTGTTTTTTATTATTTTAACTATTAATAAACAATTTGAATTAAAATTAGACACTTACATATTACTAATAATAACTTGTGGTATTCTTTTAATTTTAAACCCATTTTATATATATAGTTTAGGTTTTCTCTTATCTTTTGTTATATCGTTTTTTCTTTTAATTTTTTCAAAAATAATTAATAATCAAAAGAATTATTTGACAAGAAATTTAACCATTTCTTTAATTGCCTTTCTAGCAAGTGCCCCAATATTAATCAATAACTTCTTTCAGTTAAATCTCTTGTCACCATTAATAAATTTATATTTTGTACCTATTATGACATTTATCATATATCCTTTAGCTCTTTTAACTTTTATTTTTAAACCTTTAGATAACTTATTATATATATTAATTCAAATAATGGAACACGCTTCACTCATTTTATCGAATATCAACTTTTTGAATTTAACCCTTCATCACATAAATATATTAGTCTTCATTCTTTATTATATTCTAATCATATTCATATTATATAAATGGTCAAAAGGGAAAAACTATCTAGCCGTATTTTTTATAGTTTTAATTTTTCATCATAATATAGGCTACTTAAATCCGTATTCTACTATGACTATGCTTGATGTTGGACAAGGCGATTCAATTTTAATCAAACTTAAAAATAATAAAGGCAATATTCTAATTGATACTGGTGGCCAGCAAACTTATGATAATAAAACACCTTATGATATCGCCAAAAACATTACTATCCCATATTTAAAATCTGAAGGAATTGACCATCTAGATTATCTAATTTTAACTCATGGTGACTTTGACCATGCTGGTATGGCTATAAATTTAATTCAAAATTTTAAAGTAAATCATTTAATTTTAAATAAAGAGAATAATGAATTAGAAAATGAAATTACAAAAAGATTTAAAGGGAAAGTCACAAATATTTCAAAAGGAGTGATTAAAATTAGTAATGTAAAATTTAATTTTTTAAATGGATTAAATAATCATAATGAAAATGACGATAGTCTTATTATTTATACGCAAATTGAAAACCAGAATATATTATTAATGGGAGATGCTTCAAAAGAAAGTGAAAAGTATTTATTAAATACATATAATTTGCCTAAAATGAATATACTAAAAGTAGGACATCATGGATCAAGTACTAGTTCATCAAAAGAATTTATTGAAGTAGTATCTCCTAAGATATCTTTAATTTCCGCCGGAAAAAATAATGTATATGGTCACCCCCACCAAATAACTTTACAAACATTAAAAAATAGTAAAATTTTTACTACTAAAAAAGATGGTGCGATTAAAATTAATTTAACTAAAAACACCATCTTAACCCAGGCCCGCTAATGCGTTAGCGTTTTATATAGATAGACTGCTTGACTAACTAAAAGCAGTCTTTTTATTAAAAAAATCAACGTTAATAATTGTTTTAAAAAATATACCGAAAAATGTTTGAAAAAGGATATTGTTTGTGGTAAACTGTATATAGTATGTAAGTTTGGTAATAATAAAAAAGGCAAAACAAGTTTGTTTTTTATTTCGCTTACGGTATTAAAATTTTAAGTATTTGGAGTGGATTGTATGAATATATTATTTGAAATTGCGGATAGAGATTTGTTAATTATTGGCGTGATTTTGGCGGCTATTTTTGTTGTAATTGCATTAATTTTTAGGGTGATTGTAAATAAAAATAGGGTTATGCCTATAGGTGAGGATGAAAGATTTGATAATGATGATGCCTTAGAAAAAGAGGAAAAAGTACTTACTGATGAGCAAAGAAAGGCTAAGGAAGAATTAGAGAGAGTTTATGCACAAATGAGTATGGATTTGGAAAAACAAGAGGATATTCAAGAAGAACAACTAGAAGAAAAAGATAATATAGATGAGTTTGAAAGAGAACAAGAAGAAAATGCGATTATTAGTTATCAAGAGTTGATGGCAGCTGCGGAAAAGTTAAAGAAACAAGCTGATAGATATGAAGCTTATACTGAGGATAATGCGGATATGAGAGTACATGAAGCAATAAATACTTATAAAGAACACACAGAGAAAAGTGCGAAACCTGAAGTAAAAGAAGAACATCATAGATTTAAAAATTCGGAAATTATTTCTCCAATATATGGAATTCAAAAAGAAAAGAAAAAAAGTTCACTAAATCATCAAAGAGATGGTATAATAAGTAGAGCTTATGAAGATGCGAGTACTGAAAGTGAACAAAATATGGATTTTTTGAATTCACTTAAGGAATTTAGAAAAAATTTATAAGCCATTACGGCTTATTTTTTTGGAGGTGAAAAATGAGGTACAAAATTTTTACTTTAGGTTGTAAGGTTAACGAATATGAAAGTGAAGTTATGGAGAGTTTATTGGAAAATCATGGCTATGTAAAATCAGATAATCCTGATGTTTGTGTGGTTAATACTTGTACAGTGACTAATACGGCTGATAGTAAATCAAGAAAGATGATAAGAAGTTTAAGAAGAAAGTATCCAAAAGCTATTTTAGTGGTGGCTGGATGTATGATTCAAAATAAGCAAGATAAAGATATTGATGCAGATATTATTATTGGTAATCAGCACAAAACGGAGATTGTTGAGTTTTTAAAAAATTATAATGGTAAAATATACGATGTTCATGATATGAATGATGCTTCATTTGAAGATATGATGCTTAATAATTTTGATTTAACAAGAGCTTATATTAAAATTGAGGATGGTTGTGATAATTATTGTTCTTATTGTATTATTCCTTATGTTAGAGGTCATGTGAGAAGTAAGAAACACGAGAAGGTTATTGAAGAGGCTAAAAATTTAATTAAAAATGGTCATATAGAAATTGTTTTGACTGGTATTCATACGGGTCATTATCACGATGGAAATTATAGTTTTGCATCTTTACTTAAGGATTTAGTGAAGCTAGAGGGTTTAAAGCGACTTAGAATTTCATCAATTGAGATTACAGAGTTAAATGACGATGTTTTAGATGTGATAAAAAATAGTGATGTACTTGTAAATCATATGCATATACCGCTTCAATCTGGGTCTGATGAGATTTTAAAAGCGATGAATAGAAAGTATAATAAAGAGTATTTTATTAATAAGATTAAAAAAATTAAAGAAATAAAGCCTGATATGAATGTTACGACTGATGTGATTGTTGGTTTTCCTGGTGAGACTGATAAGCAGTTTGAGGAAGGAATTGAGACAATAAGTAAAATTGGTTTTACAAAATTACATGTTTTCCCTTATTCTGATAGAGAAGGCACTAAGGCCAGTTATATGCCTAATAAGATTTTAGGAAATGTTAAAAAAGCGAGAGTTAAAAAGTTACTTGAAATATCTAGAGAGTTAGAAGTAAATTATATGGAAAAGCATCTTGGGAAAGAGGTTAGTTTTATTCCAGAAGTTTATGAAGATGGATATTTAGTTGGTCATACAGCAAATTATTTAATGATTAAAGCTAAAGGTGATGAAAATCTTTTGGGTAGTGAGGTTATAGTCAAGATTAGTAAAGTTGAATATCCTTATTTACTTAGTGAGATAAAAGTTTTTGAATTAAATGGATAATTTTGATATAATAAATAAAGAGGTGATATTATGAATGGATATCCTAATAGTATAAGTAATAGTATGGTGAATACACGTATTAAGCCAGAAGATTATAATCTTAGAATTTCAACACTACCAGAGCCAAGAAAGGTTTATGATTACCGAAAAGATATGTCCAAGAAAATTAAAACGGCTATAATTGCAGCAACAATTGCGACGGCGGCTTTAGGTGGTTTGGCTTACCAAAGTTATGTACAGGAACAGAAAGCTGCTCAACATTTTCAAGTTATATATAGTGAAGATGTTAAACAATATCCTGGATTTAAGTTTGAAATTACTCGTAATGGGACTGGTTATTTTGTTGATGAAATGGGAAGGCATTGTGCTGATTTAGGCGATGGAATGAATGCTCAACAAAGAGCTAATCAGTATATTGAGAGTGGATATATTAATTTACCAAGTAAAACTAAATAAGACCTAAATGGTCTTTTTATTTGAAGTGTATTGAACGTTTGTTCCCACTATGATACAATTATAGCAGTTTATTTGAAAGGAAGATATATATGGAAAGTTACATCAAAGGAAATTATAGACGAAGTATTTTTAAATCAGATAAGGGCTATGTGATTGGACTTTTTAAAGTTAGAGAGACTAATGATGAAACTTTAGAGGAATATATTAATCAAACAATTACGTTTACAGGATATTTTCATGAGTTAAATGAAGATGATACTTATGTTTTATATGGAGAATCTGTTAATCATCCGAGATATGGTTTTCAGTTTCAATGTAATATGTATGAAAGAATTAAACCAACTGGTAAAGAGGCAGTT
>CALVRQ010000024.1 GCA_944358685.1 uncultured Bacilli bacterium | reverse complement strand
TATTCAAAAAAAATAGAACCAGATACAAAAATTCTACTAGACAATTTCCTAAAAAAATATCCCTATATGACCATTGCTGATTTTGTAGACATTTATCCAAATGAAATAGATTTAAGTATCATAAATCTAATAGGCGAAGTATTAGGACTACCTATAAATAGAAAACTTTCCCATGACAGACTAATAGCTAGAGAAAATAGAATATTTAATCAAGAAAACGTTCAAAGCGAAAAAATACAATTATATATTGATAATTTTTCATCAAATGAAAAAATAGAAAACTTTGTAAATAATTCTAAAGGGAAAACTTTTAAAAAAACTATAACCAAGAACCATTGACGGTATTTTATAAATATGTTATAGTCATATTAATTGATGAAGACAAATACCTAGTAGTTATTTAACTAGTAAAAAGAAAGTTAGTGGCCGATGAAAACTAACCAAGGTTAAATAATGAAATACATATTTTGAATCAAATCGGACAGTCACCGTTATCAGATAAAGATGCATAGATACTATGAAATAAGGTGGTACCGCGGGCACGCTCGTCCTTATAATTCATAGTATCTTTTTAATTAAAAGGAGGAAACAAAATGGAAATAGGAAAATACATTGACCACACAAATTTAAAAATGGACGCTAAAGAAGAAGATATTGCTAAACTATGTCATGAAGCTATCGAATATGGTTTTGAAACAGTATGTGTTCACCCATATTATGTCACTTTAGCTAAAGACCTACTTAAAGATACAAACATTGGAGTATGTACTGTAGTTGGTTTTCCACTTGGTATGAACACTCCAAAAGTAAAAGCATATGAAGCAATCGAAGCTACTGAAAATGGCGCTGATGAAATAGATATGGTTATCAATGTTGGAGCTTTAAAAGACAAAGACTATGATTATGTAAAGTCAGAAATCGAAGAAATTAGAGACCAAATAGATGGTAAAACTCTAAAAGTAATCATCGAAACATCTTTACTTACCGAAGAAGAAATTATTAAAATGACTGAAATTTGTAATGAAACATTTGTTAACTTCATAAAAACTAATACCGGTTTTGGAAGTCGTGGAGTAAGTTTAGAAGATGTAAAATTAATAAATAAACATAAAAATGAAGTATTAGAAATCAAAGCTAGTGGTGGCATAAAAACATTCAAACAAATGAATGAATTAATCAAAGCAGGTGCAACCAGAATAGGTACTAGTCATAGTGTAGACATCGTAACTCATATGAACTGTGACTGTGAAGAAAAATGTGACCACTGCCACTGTGAGGAGGATAAACAATGAAAATATATGATGAATTAAAATGGCGCGGTCTTATAAAAGATGAAGCCGGAGAAGACTTAGAAGAAAAATTAAACAACGGAGGACTAACATTCTATATTGGAACCGATCCAACTGCCGATAGCTTGCACTTAGGTCATTTATCTAGTTTCTTAATCAGTAAAAGATTAGAAAAAGCCGGTCATCATCCAATCCTTTTAGTAGGTGGTGCCACTGGTAGAATAGGAGACCCAAGACCAACAGAAGAAAGACAAATGCAATCTATAGAAGTCATTCAGCACAATTTTAAATGTCTAAAAAAACAAGTTGAAGATTTATTTGGATTTGAAGTTGTCGATAACTATGAATGGTCTAAAAATATTAACTTTATTGATTTCTTAAGAGATTATGGAAAATATTTTAATATTAATTATATGTTAGATAAAGATATTATTAGAAGAAGATTAGAAACAGGTATTACTTATACAGAATTTTCTTATATGATTATGCAAGCTTTAGACTTTCTTCATCTTCATGAAACAAGAAATTGTATGTTAGAATGTGCCGGATCTGACCAATGGGGTAATATCACTGCAGGTATTGATTTAATTAGAAAGAAAACGGGCCATGAAGTATATGGTTTCACCATGCCTCTAGTAACCGATAAAAATGGAAAAAAGTTTGGTAAATCTGAAGGCAATGCTTATTGGCTTGATAAAAATAAAACCTCTAGCTATGAAATAAATCAATATCTATTAAATAGTGATGATGAAAAAGTAATTGAATACTTAAAAATATTCACTTTCTTAACCAAAGAAGAAATCGAAGATATCGAAAAAGAGCACACCGCTCATCCAGAAACTAGAATTGCCCAAAAAACTTTAGCCAAAGAAGTAGTAACCTTCCTACACGGTGAAAAAGAAGCCCAAAAAGCTAAAGAAATGAGTGAAGCTCTATTTAGTGGTCATGTCAAAAACTTAACCAAAAAAGAAATAGAAGATGTTTTCAAAGGTGTACCAACATTCAAAACCAAAAACAATGTCAATATCATAGATATGTTAGTAGAAAATAAAATAGCTTCAAGTAAAAGAGAAGCTAGAGAATTCGTAAACGCTGGAAGCATCACCATCAACGAAGAAAAAATCACCGATGAAAACTATATCATCACCAATGATATTGCTATTGAAAATGAAATATTAGTGTTAAGAAGAGGTAAAAAGAAATACTTTATTGGTAAAATTGAACTATAAATATATAGTTCTTTTTCTATATGTGATAAAATTAAAACATAGGAGAGTGCTAAATAATGAAAAAAATAAATAATAAAAAACTAATCATTGCTATCATCATCGCCATTATCATTTTAATTGTTGAAACAATATATTTAATAAACGCAAGCTCAGAAAAACAAAATAATCTTCAGGAAAATAAAACAGAAATAGTAAATAACTATTTCCAAGACGAAAATTTTTCAAACTGTATTGCCAAGCAATATAATAGTAGTAATAATGCAAATTATAAAAACGCCAGTGAATTAACTGACAAGCAGCTAGCCAGTATAGAAGTTTTACGTTGCCCTATGCAAATTGTTCCTAATTTAGAAAGTGGAGTAATCATAGATGACCCAATTAAAGATTATAAAGGAATCGAAAAATTAACTGGTTTAAAACAGTTTGTAACATGGAACTCAGAGCAAGCATCAAACTTAAATCTTAGCCATAATACAAAATTAGTTAAAATTGACATAACATCCACAAATGAAAATCCTAAACTTGAAGTAACAGGCCTTAACAATTTAACTAATTTAAAACAATTGAGAGGTTATAATATTAAAATAGATGAATCAGATAATCTATCTAATTTAACTAATTTAACAAAACTAGAACTTTATAATGTGGATGCAAATATAAATGGTAATTTTACAAATCCTAATTTGCAAGAAGTTGAATTAGAAAATGTTAATCTAACCAATGTCGATGTTTCAAGTTCAAATTTAACAAAATTAACTCTAACTATTCCAACCTTAAATAGTTTAAATCTTGGAAATCAACCAAATTTAAAAGAAATAGTAGTGCAAGATGGCACTATCACCAATATTGATTTTAGTGGTTGTCCAAATTTAGAAAGAATTGAAATACCAGAAAAAATGCCATGTGCAAATATTGACTACTATACACAAGTCTCTAGAGCATATAAAACAAGTGATGGATACTCAGCTGTAGGTAATGGTGTCGTCATGACCTATGATGGTATCAATATGGATGGTAGAAATTTAATATGCGAGCATTAGAATCATCTAATGCATTTTTACATGAAAAAAAGAGAAACAAAGTTCTCTTAATTTCTGTTGTAGTATTCGATAATTAATGCTTCATCAATATCCGCACTAAGTTCGCTACGTTCTGGTAATCTAACATATGTAGCTTCCATCTTCTTATCATCATAAGAAATAAATTCTACTCTATTATGTAAAGCTTCTAAAGAAGATTTAACAATAGCCATTTCTTTATCATTTTCCATTAAACTGATAACATCACCAGGTTTAACTTGATAAGATGGAATATCAACTCTTTTGCCATTAACAGTTACATGCCCATGGTTTACTAATTGTCTAGCACCTTTTCTAGTAGTTGCAAAACCAATACGGTATACTAAATTATCCAAACGACTTTCTAGTAACTTAAGTAAGTTCTCACCATTGACACCTTTCATTTTAACTGCTTTTTCAAAAGTTTTCTTCATTTGTTTTTCACTAATACCATACATGAATTTAACCTTTTGTTTTTCTTGTAATTGAATACCATAGTTAGATAATTTTTTCCTACGATCTTGTCCATGTTGTCCTGGAGCATAAGGTCTTTTAGCAAGTTCCTTACCATTTTCTAAAATAGAAAAGCCAAAACGTCTAGACTTTTTGTAAGTAGGACCAAGATATCTTGCCATTTTTTTCCTCCTTCCACTAGCGCGAAAGGTTATTTTGCAAAACTTATAGGGTGGAATATATCAATACTTACTTTCGCAGCCAAATAAGTAACCCCTATAGGGAATATCCACATTATAATTTTCAAAATAACGCTGCTTTAACACGCTGTCATTAATTATATATGCAAATAACTTTAAAGTCAAGACTTTTACTTGTAAAATAAGGTTAAAACACCATAAATATTAAAAAAGTATAAACACCTCAAAAATTATAGCACAAAAAATAATAATAATTTGCGAAAAATAGTTAATATTAAATAAAAAAAGTGATTTATCCGTCAATTTATGTAAATAAACCATTTTAAATATATTTGACCAAAATTAAAGTCACAAAATGTGTTATCATGATATTATAAGGGAGGAATAAAATGAGTGCAATTGATGTAACTAGTGAAATTAAACCACTAAAAGAAGTATTACTTCATAGACCTGGAAATGAATTATTAAATTTAACTCCAGACACCTTAGAAAGATTATTGTTTGACGACATTCCATATTTGGAAGTCGCTCAAAAAGAGCATGATGAATTTGCTCAAAGACTAAAAGAAAATGGTATAACTGTTTATTACCTTGAAGATTTAATGACAGAAGTTTTAAACGAAAGACCAGACGTCAAAGAAAAATTCATCAAACAGTTTATCACAGAAGCCGGAGTTGACACTCCAAAATATAAACATTTAGTGTTAGATTATCTAAATAACATTGAAAATAATAAAGACTTAGTCTTAAAAACCATGGAAGGAATTAGAATAAACGAACTAGATTATACAAAAAGAAAACTAGATAAATCGTTAGTTGACCTAGTTAGTGAAGATTCAGCCTTTATAACTGACCCAATGCCAAACTTATACTTCACAAGAGATAACTTCGCAAGCATTGGTGAAGGAATCAGTTTAAATAAAATGTATTCTGTAACTAGAAACAGAGAAACAATATATGCTGAATATATTTTCAATTATCATCCAAAATTTGCTGGAAAAGTATATAAATATTACGATAGATATGAACAGTGTCATATCGAAGGTGGAGATGTTTTAAATCTAAATGAACACGTCTTAGCCGTTGGTATTTCACAAAGAACTGAAGCTGGAGCAATTGACCAGCTAGCTAAAAATATCTTTAAAAATAAAGAAAGTAAAATAGATACAATTTTAGCTTTCAATATTCCAAATAGTCGAGCTTTTATGCATCTAGATACAGTATTTACCCAAGTTGACTATGATAAATTCACATATCATCCAGGAATCATGGATACATTAAAAGTCTATGAAATCACTGAAGGTAATGACCCAAATAGTGACGAAGATTTAAACGTTAAAGAAATGACAGGTAGCCTAGAAGAAATTCTAGAAAAATATTTAGGCATAGATATAACTTTAATTCCATGTGCCGGTGGAGATAAAATCGCTTCAGCAAGAGAACAATGGAACGACGGTAGTAATACCTTAGCTATCGCACCAGGTGTTGTCGTAGTTTATAATCGAAACACCGAAACAAACAAAGTTTTAAGAGAATATGGACTTAAAGTAATCGAAATCAGCAGTGCCGAATTATCGAGAGGTCGTGGTGGACCAAGATGTATGAGTATGCCATTAGTTAGAGAAAAATAAGAAAGGAATAAAACATGAATTTAAAAGGAAGAAATTTTTTAAAACTATTAGATTATACCCAAGAAGAAATCAGATATCTTTTAGATTTATCTAAAGAATTTAAAGAAAAAAAACAAAACCATATACCTCATAAATATCTAGATGGGAAAAACATTGTTTTACTATTTGAAAAAACCTCAACTAGAACAAGATGTGCCTTTGAAGTGGCTGGTCATGATTTAGGTATGGGAGTTACTTATCTAGAACCGGGTAGTTCACAAATGGGAAAAAAAGAAAGTATTGAAGATACCGCTAGAGTATTAGGTAGAATGTATGATGGAATTGAATACCGTGGTTTTGATCAAGAAATAGTTGAAACCTTAGCTAAATATGCTGGTGTTCCTGTATGGAATGGGTTAACCACCGAATTCCATCCAACACAAATGTTGGCTGACTTACTAACAATTGAAGAAAACTTTGGACACTTAGAAGGAATAAACTTTGTATTCATGGGTGATGCTAGAAATAATGTTGGTAACTCTTTAATGGTAGCCTCTGCTAAAATGGGTATGAACTTTACTTGTTGCGCGCCTAAAGAATTGTGGCCAAGTAAAGAGTTAATAAACACATGTATGGAAATAGCCAAAACATCTGGTAGTAAATTAACTTTCACTGAAGATGTTCAAGAAGGAACTAAAAATGTTGATGTTATTTATACCGACGTTTGGGTATCAATGGGTGAACCAGATGAAGTCTGGGCCAAAAGAATCAAATTATTAACCCCATATAGAGTTACTAAAGAAGTTATAAAAAATGCAAATCAAAATGTAATATTCATGCACTGTCTACCATCATTTCATGATTTAAAAACCCAAATAGGTAAAGATATAAATCAAAAATTTGGCTTAACTGAAATGGAAGTTGCGAATGAAGTATTTGAATCAAAAAACTCTAAAGTATTTGACGAAGCCGAAAATCGTATGCATACAATCAAAGCAATTATGTATGCCACAATGAAGGAAAGCAATGAGTAAAATAGTAGTTGCTTTAGGTGGAAATGCCTTAGGAAACAATGCTTTAGAGCAACAAAGTAAAATTGAATTAATCGCACCAATGTTAGTAGAATTAATAAAAAAACACGATGTAATTATTACCCATGGAAATGGACCCCAAGTAGGACAAATATTTAATGATATGCAGACAATGCCATTTCCAGAATGCGGAAGTATGAGTCAAGGATATATTGGTTATCAACTTCAGCAAACCATTCAAGATGAACTAAATAAAAAACACATTCCTAAAATTTGTCTAACCGTTATTACCCAAACCCTAGTAGACAAAAATGATAAGGCATTCTCTAACCCCACTAAACCAATTGGTAAATTCTACACCAAAGAAGAAGCCGAAAAAATTTCTAAAGAAAAAGGCTATACATTTGTCGAAGATTCTGGTAGAGGATATCGTAGAGTTGTTCCGTCACCTATACCAAAAAAAATAATCGAAGAAAATGTCATTAAAAAACTCAATAATGATGGCTACATTGTTATTGCCTTAGGTGGTGGTGGTGTACCAGTTACCTATGATAAAGAAAAAGGTTTAGAAGGAATAGACGCTGTTATAGATAAAGATAAATCCGCATCATTATTAGCGCGTAAAATTAATGCAGACGTATTGTTAATTCTAACAGCTGTCGACAAAGTATGTTTAAATTATGGTAAGGAAAATGAAATCAAATTAGATACAATGACAACCAGTGAAGCTTATAAATATATTGAAGAAGGGCAGTTTGCCCAAGGAAGTATGCTTCCAAAAGTTGAAGCGTGCCTAGATTTTGCCGAAAAGCATCATGGCACAGCCATTATCGCCTCACTAGAAAACGCTTATGCTGCTTTAAACGGAAAAGCTGGGACTGTTATTAAGGAGGGATAAAATGACAGAAAATAAAAAAAGTAAAAATAAAGTAATGTTATCAGCTTTTTCAATAATTTTAATCTTGATTTTTGCCTTAGGAATTCTTTCATATATTTTACCAATCGCTAAATTTAGTGGAGATACCATCATAAATGGTAGTGGAGTTGTTAGAGCCAAATTATCAGACATCCTAATGTCGCCAATATTAGGCTTTGAAAATGCCATTGACGTATGTATATTTGTCATCATACTAGGTGGATTTTTAGCTATAGTTACTAAAACCGGCGCCTTAGAAACAGGAATAAAAGTTTTAGTTCAAAAGTTAAAAGGTAGAGAAACTATACTAATTCCAATTCTAATGTTTATATTTTCATTAGGTGGAACAACTTATGGAATGCTTGAAGAAACAGTTGGATTTTATGCCTTATTAGCCGCAACTATGGTTGCTGCCCGCATGGATACCTTAGTTGGAGCCTCAATCGTCTTATTAGGTGCAGGATCTGGAGTTTTAGGATCTACAATTAATCCATTTGCTGTTGGAGCTGCCGTCAGTGCTTTACCAGATGGTATTACTGTCAATCAAGGTATAATAATTGGTTTGGGTGCCGTTCTTTGGCTAACAACCCTTGGAATATCTATTTTCTTTGTAATGCGTTACGCCAAAAAAGTCCAAAAAGAAAAAGGATCTACCTTCTTATCACTTCAAGAACAAAAAGCTATGCAAGAAACTTATGGTAAACAGACAAAAGAAGAAAAAACACAGTTAACAACAAAACAAAAATTAACCCTAGTAATATTTGCCTTAACATTCGTTGTTATGATTGTTGGATTCATTCCTTGGGGTGAATTTGGTGTTAATATATTTGAAAAATTCACAGGATGGTTAACTGGAACCCCACTAGGAAGTTGGTATTTCTATGAAGCTGCTTTGTGGTTCTTAATATCTTCTATAATTATTGCTATAATTAATTCATATAAAGAACATGAATTCGTTGAAACCTTTGTTAATGGAACTAAAGACATGATGAGTGTTGTCCTAATAATTGCTATAGCAAGAGGAGCTAGTGTCTTACTTCAAACCACATATTTAGATAATTATATAATCTATAACGCATCTAACTTGTTAAAAGAAGTACCTGCTGTTATATTTACACCATTAAATTACATATTACATGTTGTATTATCAGTATTAGTCCCATCAAGCTCTGGACTTGCCACCTTATCAACTCCAATTATGGGGCCACTTGCTGTTAATGTTGGCTATAGTGTAGAAACTACAATTATGACCTTTGTTTCTGCCAATGGACTTGTAAATTTAATAACCCCAACTTGCGGAGCTATTATGGGTGGACTAGCCCTAGCCAAAGTAGAATATACAACCTGGTTTAAATGGGCTATCAAAGTTGTTTTGACAATTGCCGTAGTAAATATATTAATATTAACTGCCGCAACTATTATCCTTTAAAGACTATTGATTTAATTCAATAGCCTTTTTAAATTTAAAAAAAACGTAAAGTATGATATAATTCTAGTTAGAAAAAGAGAAAGTGTGATAAAAATGAATTTATTCAAGTCAAGTATATATAAACAAATCTATAAAAAAATAAAAAAAGCCAATACAATAATTATTGCTAGACACGTTGGCCCAGATCCTGACGCCCTAGGTAGTTCACTAGGTTTAAAACAAATAATTATAGATAATTTTCCAGATAAAAAAGTTTATGTTATAGGTTCACCAGCTGCTAAATTTAGATACATTGGAGAATTAGATAAATTACCAGAAAATATTGACAATGCATTACTAATTGTCACAGATACTCCTGATCATAAAAGAGTAGATGGACTAGACCCAAGAAGAATTAAAAATTCTATTAAAATAGATCATCACCCATATGTCGAAACTATGTGTGAACTCGAATGGATTGATGATAAATCATCAAGTGCTTCACAAATGGTTCTAGAACTAGCCTTTAAAACGAATTTAAAAATAACAACGGAAGCCGCTGAAAAACTATATATTGGACTAATCGCTGATACCAATCGCTTTATGTTTTCATATACCAATTCCAAAACTTTTGCTATCGCAAGTAAATTATTAGAAAAAACCAATCTTGATATAACTAAAATATATAATGAATTATATCTAAGACCATATAAAGAAATAAAATTTCAAGGATATATGGCTCAAAATTATCAAATAACTGAAAACAAAGTAGGGTACTTAATCATTAATGATGAAACTTTAAAACAATATAACGTCGATGCTGCAACCCCAGGAAATTTAATCAATAGTTTCAATCATATAAATGAAATGTTAGTGTGGGTAACGGCTACCGAAGATAAAGAACTAGGCTCATACCGTGTATCCATTAGATCGAGAGGGCCAATAATAAACGAAGTAGCCGCAGGCCATGGTGGAGGTGGACATATTTATGCTAGTGGTACTAGATTAAAAACAGAAGCAGAAATTATGTCTTTAATTACAGATTTAGAAAAAGTATCAAAACAGTACATAGAAAAAGTCTCAAACTAGAGACTTTTTCTTTAACGATAATAATATGGATAAGGTCCATAAGGTGGATAGTAAGGATAATACATAGGACGATTATTCCAAAAAAGTGGTGAAATAAGACCTCCCGTAATTCCCCCTAAAATGAAAGGTCCTAAAAATCTTCCTTGATTATTCATTGGTGGTCTACCTGGACCTCCAGGACCACCAGGTCTTGGACCAGGACCCATTGGCTGTCGATTCATATCATAAACATAAAACTGCTCGTTCATCTAGAATCCCCCCTTCATAGTATAATATGAAGACCAAAACAAAAAGTGAAAAAATCATACTAAACAAAATTAGTCATATAATTTCATAGGGTGAGAAAAATGAAAAAATTTTTTCAAATAATAGGTCTTTTAACTTTAATGATTGGTAGTTTTATATACACTGAAAAAGTCGGCACCACAGCAAAATTAAGTGACACATTATTAACTGAAATTAAAAGTAAAAAAGACGGCTATAAAGAAAATGCTATTGAACCAATTATAAATGAAGACACCATAATTCCAGGTGTAAATGGCAAAGAAGTCGATACCCAAAAAAGCTACGAAGCCATGAGCAAAATAGGTTATTTTGATGATAAACTCTTAGTATATAAACCATTAGAGGTAAAAAATACCTTAGACAAAAACAAAGATAAATATGTCATTAACGGAAATAACACTAAAATGGAAGTAACCTTACTTTTTAAAACAGACCCCAAAGATGATTTGACATCTATCATAAATACTTTAAATCAAAGAAAAATTAAAGCCACATTTTTTATTGAAAGTACATACTTAGAAAAACATCATAACCAAATAATAAATCTTATTCAAAATGGTCACACCATCGGCAACCTAAGTAATAACGAAAACTATAATGATAGTGATTTTGTGTGGATGAAAACCATCATCACTAATATTGGCCCTCAAATATATAACTATTGTTATACGGAAAAACCTAAAAAAAGCATATTAAAAACATGCAATATTCAAAACTCTATCACAATCATGCCAAAAATCATAATTAAAAAAAATCCTCTTTTAAATATCAAAAAGAAAGTTCTACCAGGTTCTATCATTTCCCTAGAAGTAAATAATTCTCTAATCACCGAATTAAATGCCATACTAAATTATATTCAATCAAAAGGATATGAAATAAAATCATTAGAAGAACTTTTAAAAGAATAGACAGAAAAAAACTGTCTCAGATTATTCCATTTTACTTTGCTAACGTTTAGAATAGACTATAAAAATAGTCTGTTCTTTTAAGTGATTAATTCTCTTGCATAACTTCCATGAATAGTTTATAATTATTATAGAAAATATATCATAATAAAAAGTAGGGTGAAAGAAATGAATAAAAAAGGATTTACATTAGCTGAAATATTAGGAGTAATAGTAGTAATTTCTTTATTATTACTATTAATAATGCCAACAATCATTAATAGAGTAGCTAACAATAGTGATAAAGCTGGTAATACAGGTGATAGCTTAATATTTGATGCTAGTGATAACTATATTAATGAAAATGTAAGTTCAAATAAATATGGTACATTCTGCATTCCAATTCAAGACTTAATAGAAGATGGAAAATTAGTTGAACCAGTTATTGATGTCGAAACAGGAAAAGATATATCAGATAAAACGGTTCGCGTCATAGTTGAAGAAAATGGTAATATCACTCATCAAATAGTAGAAGAAGATGAATGTGACCCAACATCAACTATTTATAAAATAGATTTTATTATAAGTCCAAGTGGTAATAAATGGGTTCATGAAAGAAAAGTAATAATTTCTTATCCAAAATTAGGTGATGGTTATACTTATCAATATCAAATAGATGATGGAGATTGGAAAGATGCCAAAGAAGGAAACTATGAACTAGAACCATTTAGACAAATTTCAACCCTAAAAGCTAGAACTGTTGGGGCAAATATAATTACAGGAGAAACAGATATTATTAACATAGATAATGAAATACCTAAAATAAATAGTTTGTCAGTCATTTCAAATTCAAAAATACAAATAAAAGCAATTGATAATGTCAGTGGAATAGTTGGATATTATATAAGTGAAAAAAATGAAATCCCAGATGTCGATGATGATAACTGGGTAAAAACGGACATTGATGCAAATGAAGAAGCAACATTTAAAGTCTCTAAAAAACAAGGGACATATTATGTATTCGTTAAAGATAGAGCTGGAAACATCTCAGAAAATAAAAATAACAGTATTACTCTAACAAATAGGAAAGTAACTGCCAAATTTGTTAAAGGCGAAAATGTAACTTCAATAGATAGTACTTCAAAAAGTTGTACAATCCTAGCTGGAAATACAAGCTGTAATATAACTTTACCAAATATTGTCGCAAGTAAAGAACATG
The DNA here is from genome assembly GCA_944358685.1 of uncultured Bacilli bacterium. Next base: position 1,291 of record CALVRQ010000024.1, on the reverse strand, counting down.
TTTCAGATGGTTGGTATAATGGAACTACAAAAGTTGGAAAAGCCAAAGAGAAATATGCAATAAGTAAAGATGTTACTTTAACAGGAAGAGCTATTGAAGATGTTATAAATTTAAGCATATCTACAACAGTTACAACAAATTCAATCACCGCAATTGGTAATGCCACAGCTTTAAGTGACATTGTAAAATATGAATTTTCGGTAGATGGTGGTAAAACTTGGATTGATGAAAAAGAGTATAAAATACATACTTTCACTAAATTAATCCAAGGAACCACATACAACATCACCCTTCGCGTCACTAGTGAAAGCGGAAAAAAGGCAACAACGACTAAAGCCGCAACCACTAAAACCATACCATTACCAACATTCACTGAAAGCGGAGTTGATCCAAAAACAGTAACAATTACTTATCCAAATGGATGTGGAGACACTTATAAATGTTGGTATCAAAAAGATAACGGACAAGAAGTAGAAGTAACAAGTAAAACAGCCAAGGTAAAATTTACCGATGATGGAACAGTAATTGCCAAAGTAAGTGATGGAACAAATAGTGTAAGTAGTAGTTACAATGTTATTATGTGGATTTATGCAACCTATCATCCAGAAACATGGACATGTCCAAGTGGATATACCAAATCAGGTAGTGGAAGTAGTACAAGATGTTCTAAAACACAAACCACAAATAGAAGATATAGTTCACCATATTATTCTTGCCCAAGTGGATATACTAAATCAGGTACAACTTGTAAAAAAACAGATAGTGTTTTAGTTAGAGGAACAAATACTTGTAATGGCGCAGGTGTATCTGGAAGTAATACATCAAACCAAGACGCATATAAAAATCAAGGTTATACATGTTCATATCATGGTTGTGACGACAGTTGTGAGGGAAAACCAGCAGGTTATACTCTCCATTGTAGTGCAACATGTACAAAAACATTTACACAAAGTGCTACATATCACAGTGGATACTATTATTGCCCAAGTGGATATACTTCGTATGGTAGTGGAAGTAGTCTGACTTGTAGAAAAACAGTAACCACAAGTCCAAATCATACATCTGCATATTACTCATGCCCATCAGGATATACTTTGTCAGGTAATAGATGTTTTCCAAAATAAAATTAGAATAGACTATAAAAATAGTCTATTCTTTTAAGTGGTTTAATTCTCTTGCATAACTTCCATGAATAGTTTATAATTATTATAGAAAATATATCATAATAAAAAGTAGGGTGAAAGAAATGAATAAAAAAGGATTTACATTAGCTGAAATATTAGGAGTAATA
>CALVRQ010000023.1 GCA_944358685.1 uncultured Bacilli bacterium | reverse complement strand
ACATATTATCACCAATATATTATATGTTATTTTTTTGATATGTTTTTTGATGTTTCTTTTTTATGATGCTTTTTATGAATGATAATTAATGTAATAATAGTTACAAGAATAATTACTACATCTATTATAATAACTATTATCAAATTTGTATAATTGGTTTCTAATTTCTTTCTAGACGTTTTTTCTTTTATATCTCTAATTACTTTAATTTTATATTCTTTAACTGTCCCATCTTCGGCTTTGACAGATAATTTTATTTCATTAATTCCAGCTTTAAGTTCGTATTCACCATTACCTTCAACTGTAGCTTTCGAATCTTCTAAGGTAGAGTTAACTTTTATTTTTTTAACTTCATTTTTAACATTAATGGTATATTCTAAAGTATCTTTATTAAATTCTATTTTTCCTTCACTTAATTCAATAGTTTTTAAATTGGCATTGTTTGATTTTGTTTCTATAACTGTTTGAGCAGAATTTTGTTTACTGGATGATGTAGAAGCATTAGAGCTCTTTTTAGGAATATTACTTAAATAAATATATCCGGTTATACCATATCTATCTGGTGAAATGGTATATTCGCAGGCGGCTTTTGGAGCTTTTGCCTTACAAGCTTTATCAGTGTCTTCGTTCCAACTATTAGCCATACATTCTTTATAAGTTGTATCGTTTTCATTTATACATGGTCCAGTTGAATCCCATACATAAATAGTATTTCCAGATACTCTTTCAACATAACCAACATGACCATATGAAGTCCATCCACCCCAAACAATAATAGAATTAGCTTTTGGTGTAGTTCCTACACTATATCCAGCATTTTTGGCATCACTATACCACTCTTTCGCATTACCCCATCCTGGCAAGGTTACACTGGCTTTTTCATAGGCCATTTTCCAAGCATACCATGTACAATTTGTACCATAAGGACCAGATTGTTTATATGGGTTACTAGCCGCACTTACCCCACTAACGCTTAATACATTAATAATAAGCAATAAAATTATTATTTTAAATTTTTTCATAATACTCTCTCCACTACATTTAAGTTCATTCTCATTATATCATATATTATTCATGTATTAACATACCATTGATAATTTTACAAACAATTTAATTTCATATATAATTATTCCTTGTAAAGGACTGATATTATGAACAGTGCACTTAATTATTATGAACTTTTGGGAATTAGTGAGACAGCAACTAAAGAGGAGATTAAAAAGGCTTATAAAACTCAGATGAAAAATTGGCATCCTGATATTAATAAATCGAAAGAAGCTCCAGAGATGTCTATTAAATTAAATGAGGCAAAAGAAACACTTTTAGATGATGATAAAAGAAAAGTTTACGATTTAAGTTTGAAAAAAGAAATAGATGAAAATTATAATAAATTTAATCGCAGTCAAAAAAATAATGAAAATACTTATACTAATTATAATACATATGAAGAAGCTAGAAAGGTTACTAAATGGGAATACTTTAAAGAATACTTAAAATTTGGTAGCGTTTCTAAGTTTAGAAAGATTTTGGCAATTATTGGAGTTGGTTTGGAAAGTTTACTTTGCTTTATTATAAAAATACTATTAATTGGGTTTGCAGTTATATCGAATTTTTGTAGTTATCTAATTATGATGAGTTTTAGTTTATTAGCTCCTGTTTTAGGTTTGCTTTTGTTAATTGTTATTGGTACTTTTTTGACTAAAGGCTTTATTGATACTATTACTGATTCTACAGTTGTTCAAGGAATACTTATATTTGGAGGTTTATATGTATTGATGTTGGTACTCCCTATTATATCTAGGAGTATTGTTTCACCAAAAGTATTTGACATTTTGTATAATAAAATTGATATTAATTTGTTTAAAATGTGTGTGGGATATAAAAATTAAAACGCCAATTAAAGGCGTTTATTTTATTAATTCTAAAGTATCTCTAGCTATCATTAATTCTTCATCAGTTGGAATGACATATACTTTTATTTTAGAATTTTCGGTACTAATTTCAGCTTGTTTTCCGCGGATATTATTCTTTTCTTCATCAATTTCTACACCTAAGCATGCTAAATTTTCGCACACCATTTTACGAACTAATGGGCTATTTTCTCCAACTCCAGCAGTGAAAGCAATAACATCAGCTCCACCTAATAGAACATAATACTGAGCAATATAATCAGTGATTCTTCTAACATATTTTTTCATTGTTAGGATTGCTCTTTCATCGCCGTTTTCATAAGCGGTTTCTAAGTCTCGCATGTCACTACTAATTCCACTTAGGCCAAGTACACCACTATGTTTATTTAAGTCATTAATGATAGTATTTATATCTTTGTTTTCGGCTTCCATTACAGGTGGGAGTAAAGATGGGTCAATATCGCCTGAACGAGTCCCCATCATAACGCCAGCAAGAGGGGTAAATCCCATAGATGTGTCTATACATTTACCATCCTTGACAGCTGTGATAGAGGCACCATTTCCAATGTGACAACTGATTAGTTTGAATTTATTGGTATTTAAAATTTTAGAAGTTACTTCAGTTATATATCTATGACTAGTGCCATGAGCGCCATATTTTCTTATTCCATATTTTTCATACCACTCATAAGGAACAGCGTATAGATATGTTTCTGGTTCCATCGTTTGATGAAAAGCAGTGTCAAAAACCACAGTGTTTGGTACGTTTGGTAAGGCTTTTTGGAAAGCTTCAATACCTAACATATTAGCTGGGTTATGAAGTGGTGCGAAATGTTTTATTGATTCTAATTTTTCCATCACTTCATCGTCGACAATAACTGTTTTATCAAAGATGTCTTTACCTTGAACAACGCGATGTCCAACGCCTTCTATTTCATCTAGAGATTTAACAATATTTAAACTAATTAGTTTTTCAAGCAAGATATTAACAGCATCAACGTGATTTTTTAAAGTTACATCTTCTGTATATTTTTCACCATTAAATTTAATTGTATATCTTCCATCGATACCGATTCTTTCAAAAACTCCACTAGCGATAACGCTTTCATCTGTCATGTCGATTAGACTAAATTTTAGGGAACTACTTCCAGCATTAATTGATATTATTTTCATTTAATTTCCTCCTTAACATATTGTTTGTTATTTGTATTTTGTTTTGTCCATTGTTTTTCAGCAGCTGAGATGGTATTAGAAAGTAAGGTTGCAATGGTTACTGGGCCGACACCACCAGGAACTGGTGTATAGAAACTAGCTACTCCTTCTGGTGTTTCGGCATCACCTACGGATTTACCATTTATATAGTTATACCCAGCATCTATGACAATCGCACCTTCTTTTAACCATTCTTTTTTTATGAATTCTGGTTTACCAACTGCACATATTACAATATCGGCTCCTCTAACTTCATCTTCAAGATTTTTAGTTTTTGAATGGCATATTGTAACTGTTGCGTTTCTATTTAATAACATGGCTGCCATGGGTTTCCCTAGAATCGGACTTCGACCAACTACGCAAGCTTTCTTACCTTCTATATTGATATTATAGAAATCTAATATATTTATTATTCCCGTTGGGGTAGCTGCACCAAAAGCTTCTTCTCCAAAGGCCATTTTTCCGAAACTTTGAGAACTAACACCATCAACGTCTTTTTCGATGGCAATTGCGTCAAAACATTTTTTTTCATCAATGTTTTTAGGAAGAGGGTGTTGAATCAAAATTCCATTTATAGTTGGATCTTCATTTAATGTTTCGATTACTTGAATCAATCCTTCAGTTGTAAAGGCTGGAAATATATATTCCTGCGTAATTATGCCTACTCTTTTACAAGCTTTTGATTTCATTTTTACATAAGTTTTAGAGGCTGGATTACTACCAACAATGATGGTGGCTAAAGTTACCTTTTCATTATTTGCTTCTTCAAAATCATAAACACGATTTCGAACATTATTTTCAACTGCTTTAGCTACAGCTTTTCCGTCTAATATTTCACTTTTCATTTTCATTCACCTACTTGCTTTGTGTATACAACGATTATAACATATAATTTATGAAACAAACAAGTTAATTAAGGTGTTTATATATAAAAACTCAAAGTTTGATGCTCTGAGTTATTTCTATATGGCGTCCGAAAGGAGAATTGAACTCCTATCATTCCCTTCGGAGGGGAATACTCTATCCATTAAGCTATTCGGACATATATTTATTATAACATACAAAGCTCAGGATTGAACCTGAGCTTCGACGTTTATATCAATGTTTTTGATGTTTTTTAAATTCTTATTGGTTTTAATGATTATGTTTTTGGTATCTTCACCATTTAAAACATTACCTATATAACTAGTTACCACTGTTTTATTACTTTGGTTATCTTCTAGTGTTATTGTGATTGGAGATATTTTTAAGTTATTTGATATTATATTTGTGGCCTTAGAGGTTATATAGAAATATTCTTCTTGTTTATCTATTCTAATGTCACTAAATAAAATATTATTTTTTATAGTATCTTCGAATTTTAAATGAATTAGCTCTGGAGTAGTTATTAACTCTTTTTTTTGATGTTTAGAAAATAATACTACTACAATCACTATAATTATTAATAATATGATTAAAATTATTTTTAATGGATTTAAAGGTTTTATTTCTTTTTCCATTAGTTTGCTTTCCAAGTAACAAAGACATTACAACTACTTGATGAAGGTGCTGGATCTGGCATTTTCATTCTAACAATGGTTGGAATTTTAAATGCTCCACCAAAAGCCATACATGTTCCTGGTTGCAGAGTTTTTTGTTTTTCAACAATATCAGCTGAAATGTTTGGCAACATTTTAGTTATATAATCTAAGTCTCTTGGGTGTGTTATTTTAAAAATTAAAAAGTTTGCACATTGAGAGATAACGGTATCTGATATTTCAACTGGTCTTTGAGATATTAGGTTAAAGATTAAACCATATTTACGTCCCTCTTTAGCAGCTCTTTCAAAAATGTTATAACCAATAAGGGCAACATCGCCATCATTTTGAACATATCTGTGAGCTTCTTCAACGAAGATATGGAATGGGATTGAAGCTCTATTTTTAAGACTTTTAGTAAAGTTAAATAACATTTTGGTATATATTTTTACGACTACTTTAGCAAACCAGTCTTCAACATCTTCTAAGTTAAAGTTAATTACTTGAGCTTTTTTTCCATTTTTTGCCACTAGTGTTGCAATATAGTTTTCCATGGTTATAAATGTTGGATAACGTAAATATCTTGAATTTTCAGAAATGGTTAATGAATGAAGTCTTACTTTTAATTCAATAGCATCAGCATAAGTATCGGTATTATTTAAAAGTCCTTCACTTATTAAAGTAAATTCTAAAGCTTTTTCTAGGTCTTCTAAGGTATAATATTTAATTTCTTTTGGTTCAAATTTATCTAATGATTCATCAATAAAGCTTGTGATATATTCAGTCATTAGAATACTTTCTGGGAAGTTACCTTGGGTGTCTATGGTAAAACATTCTCTAAATTTTCTTGTATATCCAATACCTTGAACTGGAGCTTCTAGGTTAAACTGTGGTGTTGAACAGTTAGCAATGATTGCGAAAACATCATTTCTTTTACTACTAGCTGTTTGGTTAGTATACAAAATGGTCATAATAGCTTTAGCAATTAAATGGTTTTTATATTTTGTACTCATTTCATCATCTGAGGCAAAAATATTAACTAATTTTAACATTCTTTCGATAATTGTTAATTGTGAATGTTTATCAGCTCTTAAAAGTAAAGCCATATCATCAATATCTAAAAGCCAAATTGGTATTGAAAGTATTTCTCCATCAGTTTGATGAATATTGGTTGTATAAAATTTAAAGCTTAAATTTGGGTTAATTTGGTCGATGTTTTGTAAAGCGTTATGATATTCGCCGTAAGCATCAAAAATAAAGAAGTTAGATCTAAATGGCAATAATTTTGGGTTTTCAAAGACATTTTGAAGAAGTCTAGCTACTCCACATGATTTACCAGAACCACTGTTACCAAATATAGCCATATGACTACTAAATAAATCATTTATGTCAACATAAATTGGGTGACTATCATATAAAGGGCTTTCCCCTAAAACAAATGATGATTCAGTATCAGCTCCTAATATTAATCCAACTTCTTCCTGGCTAATTAATCTAATTTTTGAATTAAATGTCGGTTTTCTAATTACACCACCAACAAATTTACCATTAGTTATTTCACCTAAAAATCTAATTTTAATAATGTCACTTCCGGTATCTTCAACTTCACCTAAAATTTTCTTTTTTTCATCTTCAAATATGACGTGCATATTCATAATATTTGTTGAAAGTGAACCGTCTTTTGGTGTTTCAACATGCGCTTCAGTATCACTTATATAAAGTATTTTTCCAAACATACATTTCCTCCCCTATAACAATTCTTCTATTTTGTTTTTAATTTTTGGATCTAAATTTTTAATTATATTTTTGATTTTTTGACTAGTTTCATATTGTTTTAGTATTTTTTCGTAATGATTTAATTTGTTTTCGGCGTCTTTAATTTGTTTATGAACAGCGTTTCTAGAGATGTTTTCGTTTTCAGCTATTTCGGCTAAAGTTAAATTATTAAAATAATAATCTTTGAAATATGTTTGTTGTTTTTCGGTTAATAGCTCACCATAATAGTCAAATAAATTGGTTAAATAAATTACTTTATCCATTATTCGTCCATTCCTTTAAATAGACCATATATGTATTTTTCTATATCAAAGACTCTTAAATCATCTTTAGTTTCACCTAGGCCAACATATTTTACGGGTATCCCGGTTTCTTCTTTGATGGCTAAGACAATGCCACCTTTAGCTGTACCATCTAATTTAGTTAAAACAATGCCGGTTATATTAGTTATTTCTTTAAAACTTTTCGCTTGACTGATACCATTTTGACCAGTGGTAGCATCAATTACTAGTAGTGTTTCATGCGGAGAATTAGGTATTAATTTTCCAATGACTTTGTTTACTTTTTCTAGTTCTTTCATTAAGCCTACTTTGTTTTGAAGTCTTCCTGCAGTATCAATTAAAACAACATCATAGTTTTCATCTTTGGCTTTATTAACCCCATCATACATGACACTTACGGGATCTGCATTTTCTTTTGAGACAATATCGACGCCTATCCTTTTGGCCCATTCATCTAATTGCTCTATAGCTCCAGCTCTAAAGGTGTCACCAGCGACCATTAAGACTTTTTTGCCTTCTTCTTTTAGTTTATAAGCTATTTTACCAATAGTTGTGGTTTTCCCAGCACCATTTACACCAACAAATAAAATAACGGTTGGGCCATTTTCTGCATAGTTGATTTTATTAGTAATAATGTCACCATCAACATATATAATAAACATTTCATCGACAATAATGTCTTTTAATTCATCAGCTGTTTTGATGTTTTCTTTTTTTACACGTTTTTTTAATCTATCAATTATTTCCATGACCGTGTTTACACCAATATCAGACATAATTAATATTTCTTCTAAGTTTTCAAAATATTCATCGTCAACTATGTTATGTTTTTTATTTAAGTTTAGTAGTGCGGATAAAAAATTATCTCTTGTTTTTTCAAGTCCTTTATCATAGATTTGAACTTCTTCTTTTTCTTCTTTTTTAAAGATGTTTTTAAATTTGTCAAAAATTCCCATGTTTATCACCCTGTTACTATATAAATTTTACACTATTTTTTTATAAAGTTCAATAAATATAAGGAAATTTCAAATTTATAAGGGAAAACAAACGTTATAAATATTGTTTTTACTTATTAGTTCATTCATGAATTATGAATTAAACGCTTTTTTATTTCTTATTTTTTAATATAATCTTTTCTCTAGCTTTTTCTACTTCGGCGGAATCTAATAGTTTCTCATAGGCCAGCGATTATATAATACTATCCTGCTTTTTTGGGGACAAAAAATACATTTTCTTTATATACAAAAAGACATATAATCTAATACGTGCATTTGATTTATGCGTTTAAAGGCTTAGAGTATATGTCCAATACTATATTCTATTTTATTAATTTAACTTTTTCTTTAGATCTTTGTTTATTTTGAGGTCTAAGATTATTCATTTCATCTTCTGTCATATATTTTCGTTTTTTTAAACAGTTTAAAATGGCTTTAGTTTCTAAATTATCATTTTCATTTAATTTTTGAAAATCTATTTTAAGCATCACATCTGGAATATATTTTTCATCTATTTTTAGTGTCATTAAATTTAATCCATCTATAAACGACAATGTACTATGGTCTATAAGAGTTTGACCATCGGCTGTGTTATCGCTAAAGTTTAAGGCTAATACTGTATTTACAAATAAATTGGTACTACCATTATATATTTGAAATATTAAACTCGTTGGATGGTTTTTATATAACTTTAAAAGATGATTTTTTGGAAAAATAGGGAAAGTGTTTCTAATATAATTCAACTTTATTTTTAGTTTATTTTCTTGAATGTTTGTTAAATCGGATATTTCTTGCACTAAATCTCCTATTTTAATATATAAATTTTGTTTTTCTAGTTGTGTTTTTGAATTCAAACATTTATTAACTAACTTAGATTGGTTATTCATGTAAAACATCATTCCTTTCACATATTCAAGACACACATAAAAATGAAAGCCTTGATTTACTTAGCTTCTTTTTTCAAAACTTTTTGATTTTCTTTTTTGTTTTGATTATTTGCACTAATTATAATAGCTCTAATTACTTCATCACTATATAAATCAGAATTTTTGAAATCATTTAAATTGAAATTACATATTATATTCTTTAATGACTCTTTTGGTAAAATAATATAAGTTTCGTCCCATTTTAATTCCTTTTCTTCTAATGTGTGCTTTTGTATCACCTTTACATGATCATATAGGGTTTTATCATCAGCTTGAAGTTCAGTCAAATCACAAATCATTGTATAATTGAAAAAGATATCATTAGAAACTATACTTAGAACTAATTTCTCCTTAATACCATTATGTAATACATCACTTTTTTCATGTGCCCCATATATATAATGTGGTAAAAACTCTAAATTAACATTAAACTCATTAATATCTACATTTGTTAATTCAGATAATTCTTTTAATAAATCTCCTAATCTTACAGAAAGTATATTTTTTTCCTTCATTGTTCCCCTCCTTTTAAGGTTTCAATATTATAATTCTATAATATCTTACTTGTCAATAAATTTCTGACATTTTTTAATAGATTTGAAAAAATTAAGTTACTATTCATAGCTAAATTTAACAATTGTTTTTTTTATTTTAAAGGCTTTATTGAATTTTAAATTTTATAAACATATGCCAAAACAGGTATTCATAGCCTATTTTTAGACGAATTCCAAGTTTAATACATTATAAATAAATGGTAAACGGCTGTGAATAGTAACAAAATTAATGCTTAAGATATTATTGCAAATTAATCTTATAAAATAAGATGCATTACAGGATAAACGCATGAGAAAATTTTAGATAAGTCTATGTTTAATCTTCAAGCATAGACTTTATTTTGTCTGTATTAATAGTTTTAAATATCTTTTCTAATTCTTCTTCAGTGTTCATAGATATTTTATATCTAATTAATTTTAAACTAATATTATAAAAACATTGTACTAGCTTAATTATATTTAAAGCGATTCTCCTTAAAATACTTAGATTTTTAGCCCCATTCATTTCCAATGTAGTATTGTCATCTTCCCTAAAGACTATATCTAGAGGAGTATGTAAATTATTTTCAATTCCCCAATGTTTTCTTACTGCGTCAGCAAATACCTTAATATCATGTTCAAAACTTATAATAAAAAATCTTTCTTCAATTATCTCTTTATCACTATTTATGGATTCTATTACTTTCTTTTTATAACCTATAGATCTCATGTTTTTCCAATCTTTAAAATTTGTTATTCAATTTATATCATTACTAATATAATATTCTCGCTTGATAAATTTACTATGGGATTTTTCTGTTTCCGAATAATATTCTAACTCTTTTAAAATTTTTTCGTCATGAAAATACTCGTTTACTTCGTGATACATGGTGCCTTGATTTGCTTTTAACGCTAAGACATATTCTCCTTTTGCTTTGACAATAGCTTTTACGGTTTCTTTTTGAGTATTTAATGCATCGGCTGTTATAATAGAATCGCTTAAGTTTAATTGTTTTATTAATTCTGGTCCCATGGGAATTTCATTTGATTTTTCTTCGATAAAGTCTTGAATTATAGACATTCCATAATCGTGCGAATAAATACCCATTATATTGGTTGGTAAGACTTTATTTGTTGTTAGTTCGCTTCTAGAACTGCCATTTATTGTTTTCCCCTCTATACTTTTTATATCTTTTTCTTTTTTAGCTATTGCCAGATTATCAATCAAGTTTATCAAATATTTAACAGTGCTTGTATATAAGGTAGATGGGTTGATAATGGCAATAACTCTTTGAATTGTATCATGAGATGGGATTCCAGATGGTAATTCTTAAAAAGTTTTTAGCCATGATTCATGCGATTTGGCAAAGCAATGTATTTCAATCCAAGTATTAGCGTTTGCGAGTATTCCTGGCAGTGCAATAACAACTATATCGCTCATCTTATGTTTTATTTTATATTGTTCTCTTGAATCATCTATTTTTATTGTAATTGTTACAAAATTATTTAATACACTTAAATCAACTTCTTCATAATTTATGTCTAATTCTTTTACCATATTTTTTATTTCCTCTAATTTTTTTGCCATTCTTGTACCGCCTTTTTACTCTTTGTATATATAATAACACAACAAACGCACAATTTCTCATGCGTTTATCCTGAATGCATTATATCTTAACTTGTCAAAGTGAAAAAAAAAAGATATAATGTTATAGTCAGTTTTAACTTTTAAAGAAAGGAGTTATTAATGAAGTTTAACAAAGACGAGACTTACATTTTCGCTTTAGGCGGACTTGGTGAAGTCGGAAAAAATATGTATTGTATAATGCATAATGATGAAATTATTATTACTGATGCGGGTGTTACATTCCCTGGCAGTGAGCTTATGGGAATTGATTATGTTATTCCAGATGTGACTTTTTTGAAACAAAATGAAAGTAAAATAAAGGGGCTTTTTATTACTCATGGTCATGAAGATCATATTGGAGGCATTCCATTTTTACTTTCTGAGGTTAATATTCCTGCTATTTATGCGGCTAATCAAGCAGCAGCTTTGATTAGAAAGAAACTTGAAGATCGAAAAATTAAATATAATAATTTATTTGTTTATAATGAAAATAGTGTTTACAGATTTAAAGATATGTGGGTAGAATTTTATAGGACAACCCACTCTATTCCAGATTCACATGGTATAGTTATCCATACACCTGATGGTGTAGTTATGACGACGGGAGATTTTAAATTTGATTTAACGCCTATTGGGCCAATGGCCGATGTTCAAAAGATTGCGAAGTTAGGTTCTGAAGGTGTTACTTTACTTTTAAGTGATAGTACGAATGCGATGAATCCTGGTGTGAGTAATAGTGAATCTAAGGTTGATGATGCTTTAGAGGAGTTATTTAATAGACATAATAGTCGTATTATTATTGCAACATTTGCTTCAAACATATATCGTTTAAAACATATTGTCGATACTTGCAAAAGACATGGACGAAAGATTGCAGTATTTGGTAGAAGTATGGAAAATAATATTGAGATTTCTATTGAAGGCGGATATATTAAACATAAGGAAATATTTATAACACCAGATGAGGCTACGAAACTTCCTTCTAACAAGGTATGCTTACTATGTACAGGTACGCAAGGTGAACCATTAGCTGCTTTGAGTAGGCTGGCTAATGGAACGTTTAGGCATATTAAATTACGTAGTGATGATGTGGTTGTATTTTCATCATCAGCAATTCCTGGTAATGCACTTAGTATTTCAAGGACAATTAATAAATTATATTTAAAAGGGATAACAGTTTATACTAATACATCTTTAAGTGATATTCATGCTTCTGGTCATGCGAATGAAGAAGAATTAAAATGGATGCTTAGACTTGCAAAGCCAAAATATTTTATGCCTTTTCATGGAGAATACAGAATGCTTAAGAAACATGCGGATATTGCAATAGAATGTGATGTTCCAAAAGAAAATACTTTTGTTTTAACTAATGGGGATGTTCTTTCTATGAAAAAAGGTATAGTTAAGAAGGTTGGTCATATTCCAGCTGGAGACACTTATGTAGATGGTAACCGTATTGGTGATGTTAGTAATGCGGTAATGAAGGACCGTAAAATAATGGCTAATGATGGAATTGTGGTTGTTATTGCGAATATTGATGTTCAAAATGGTAAATTACTTACAAATCCAAATATTATTACAAGAGGTTTTGTTTTAGTTAATGATAATTTAGATTTACTTAAGAAATTAGAACTTATTGCGAAAGATGCAATTGTTAATAAAATTAAAACTGGCGTAAATTATGCGGATATAAAAACAGAAGTTACTAATAGTTTAAGTAGTTATATTAATTTACATACTGGAAGAAAACCAATTATTTTACCGGTTATTATGAATATTAAAAAAGACGTAAAAATTTAATTTGACGTCTTTTTTAGTGTTTCTTCGATTCTAAGTAGTTCATTATATTTACATGTTCTATCAGTTCTAGATAGTGATCCTGTTTTGATTTGGCCTAGGTTTAAACCAACAGCTAAATCGGCAATGGATGTATCTTCGGTTTCACCGCTACGGTGTGAGATGATTGTTTTATAACCATTTTGTTTGGCTAGGTTTATAGTGTCTATGGTTTCGGTAATGGTTCCTATTTGATTTATTTTGATTAAGATGGCGTTACCAGCGTGTATATCAATGCCTTTTTGAAGGTATTTTTTATTAGTGACAAAAAGGTCATCACCTACTAATTGAATTTTATCGCCGTATTTTTTGGTCATTTTTTGGAAGCCTTCCCAATCGTTTTCATCTACTGGGTCTTCGATAGAAATAATTGGATATTTATCTAATAAGGTTTGATAATAATTAATTAATTCATCGGTAGTTAGTTTTAAATTAGCTCCTTTTAGATTATAGATACCATTTTCGTAAAATTCACTAGCGGCGACGTCTAAGGCAAAGTTTACATCTTTACCTGGTGTATAACCTGCATCTTGAACAGCTTTCATTAATAAATCTAAGGCTTCTTCATTTGTATTTAAGTCAGGGGCAAAGCCACCTTCGTCTCCTACTCCTGTATGATATCCAGCCTTATTTAAAACACTTTTTAGATGGTGAAAAACTTCGCTACCAATTTGGAGTCTTTTACTGAATGTTTCGGCTTCTGGAACAATCATGAATTCTTGAAAGTCTAATCCATTATCTGCATGGGCACCACCGTTTAAGATATTCATCATGGCTCTTGGCATTGAATACTTTTTACCAACATATTCAAATAATAATTTATTTTCATCTAAGGCGGCGGCTTTTAAATTGGCAAGTGAAATACCTAAGATAGCATTGGCTCCATATTTTTCTTTGTTTTCTGTACCGTCTAGTTTTAATAGGGTTTCATCTATTTTTCTTTGGTCATGTGGATTCATTCCAATTAATGATTTTTTTAAAATATTATTAACATTATTTACAGCAGTTAATACACCTTTACCCATATATCTTTTCGAATCGTTATCTCTAAGTTCAAGGGCTTCTCTTGTTCCAGTAGAAGCTCCTGATGGAACAGCAGCTCTACCTAAGATGCCATTATCTAAAATGACATCAACTTCGACTGTAGGATTTCCTCTTGAATCTAAAATTTCTCTAGCAACTATATCTTTAATTTTTGACATGTTTTTCTCCTTCTTTCTTTTCTTCTTCATTATTTATATAGATATTAAAAATATTATATTGATTTAGCCAGAAACGATAATCTGCGAGGTCTTCTAGAAAGTCTTGGGAGTGATTTTTTTCAAAGTCTTGAGTATATTTTGTTATTTGTTTTTTGAAGTTTTCCCAGTAATCTATACTATATTCGATGGTGTAATTATTATGTGGTCCTCTAAGTTCTGGTTTGCCTTTTGGAGGTATAACAAATATATCGTTATTTGTAATAATATTAATTACTGACTGATTTACAGGAATTTCGTGACCAGTAATTTGACTAATTAAAACGTTTGGACGATTAGATATTTTTAGTTTATATAAATATAGAACGTCTTCACAATCTCTTCTTTCAGCTTGTATGGCTTCATCTTTGCCATCATTTTCGAATGTTTTTTTAGTTTTAACAAAGTTTAAAATCTTATTCATTGTATTATTATAATTATTTAAAATATTTTTATAATAATTATAGATAAAAATATCCGAAAAATCGTTTTCAAATTCTCGTTCGTACTGTTTAACGATAAAAACTAAAATATTGTGTAGTTCTTTATCGCTTGGGTTATCGTGAATGTTTAATTCCTCTATTAAATTTTCTCTATAATCTTCGAGTAATGTTTCTAAAAGAGTAATTTTTTCTTTTTGCATATAATCACCATATTAATTATAACATTTTTTAGATAAATTGTAATGAACAAAATATCAAGGAATAATAAAAGAGTAATAATTTTGCTTTTATTACTCTAATTTGGTTGCTTCATCGGCATTTATATTACTATTTGAATTTGGATAATTTATCTTAGTATTGATGTTTTGATTATAATTTGAGGTTGTATCTTGAACTTGATCATCTAAATCAAGGACTTCAATATCCTCGCTAGTGTGTGCACTATCATCTACCGAATTATTTGTATTTGATGATAATGTTTGAGTGTAATTATTCAAGTGAGTATCTATATTTTGATAATTCATTTGACTATTTATGTTTTGGCTTTGAAAATTCAAATAATTTGGTACCGGATTTTGAACTGGGTCTTGATTATCTAAATCAAGAGTTTCTATTTCTTCATTTAGGGTATTTTCAATGTTTGAGTTAGTTTGATTTAGGGTTATAGTTTGACTGCTATTATCCAAATGTGAATCTATAGTTTGATAATTGGTTTGACTATTCATGTTTTGAGTTTGAAAATTCAAATAATTTGGTACTTGATTTTGAACTGGGTTTTGATTATCTAAATCAAGAGTTTCTATTTCTTCATTTAGGGTATTTTCAATGTTTGAGTTAGTTTGATTTAGGGTTATAGTTTGACTGCTATTATCCAAATTATACATTTTTATAGGTTTATTTGGCATAATATCCTTTGAATTTATTTTCTTGGATGAATTTTTTTGACTCTTAAATTTTTTTATTAACAGAATAATACCTATTCCAATAATTAATAATATTATAGAAAATAATGGTCTATAGAAAAGCCAAGATAAAGCAATAATTATTAAACTTATAGCTAGTCCTATAACAACACTAGCTAAGCTAGTTATCCAACCAAAGATAGTACCAAATATAGGAATAAAATTAGCTAGAAATTGAAGTGGTGATATTATTAATATGAAACTTATAATTATAAATATAGTTCCCGTAAGTCTAATCAACCATTTTTGAGTATTATTTTGGTTAGTTAAGCTTTGAAGAATTTCTGCGCCAGTTAAATTGCCTGATTTTATTTCATATACTTTATGACCATTAGAAGATACAAATGGTTTTAAAGTGTCATTATTTTGAACAGCTAGAATGCTGACATTTGTGGCGTCACTATAAGTGTAACTGATTCTAATATCCCCTATTTGTGGCGAATTGTTTTGAACATTTGTATAATAATCGTCATTAGATCTTAAGCCAAGATTCATGGTGATTTCATTATTATAAACTGTTAATTTTTTATTAGCTTCTAACTTATTTAATAAAGTGTCATCTAGATTATAAGCACCAACAGTTACATCTTGAGCTAAAAATGTTTCATTACTATATGGCATTTCGGATGGATTTTGATAGGCTTTATTGCTGAAATTATTTGAATTTATTAATTCATCATTCCATGTTTTTTCATATCTACACTTTTCTTTACCGTTTTCATCATCGCAAGATTCTGTCCACTGATACATTTCGACTTTGCGAACTAGTTTAGCGCTTTGAGTTTGAACATTAAAATCTGAATCAGTGACACCTACTAATGGAATTTTTAATTCACCTTTAGTAGCGATTAATTTATCGTTGTTGTTATTATCAAGTTTAGAACTATTAACGTCGATATATTTACTTTTTGCTTCACTTATAGCTTCGCTAGTTTTAAAAGCATTTTGTTCATTTATCCATAATAATAAAATACCACTAAAAAGTAATAGTAACCCAACGATAACTCTACCAACAATACCTGGTTTTATATTTTTTTGATTATTATCCATATACATTCCCCTTATTTTCTATAATTATTATAACATTTTGGTGAGTTTTTTTACTATTTTTAAATAAAATTTCAAAAATTATTGAATTTTTTGTAAATGTATAGTATAATTAATTTGTTGTCTGAGTTGTCTCCGTAGCTCAGCTGGATAGAGCAACGCCCTTCTAAGCGTTTGGTCTATCAAGAGTTATCAGTTGACAAAAGCATTGTAATTACTACGATTTTGTGATATAATCGTTAGTGTTAATTAAGAAATTAGTACC
>CALVRQ010000022.1 GCA_944358685.1 uncultured Bacilli bacterium | reverse complement strand
ATTGGTTTAATGTTTCTTTTAAATTTTGCAATTAAAAATTTGCTTAAATAAAATTTATATTCTATCATGTTTATTCTTTTGACGTATTATTCACTATAGCACAAATTTTAATATATGTATATAGTTTACTTTTTTGATGGCAGGATAGAAACATAAAAAAATATAGAAAAAACTATTGACATGTAGTAAATACAATAAAGAAATGATATAAAAATAGAAAAAAAAGACAAAAATTAGCCAATTTAATTGTAAAACCATGTAAAATATTATTGGTGATTAAATTGACAACAAAAAAATTAACTAAAACTGAAATAGTTAGAAGACAATTAAAAAAATATGAAGTATCTTTAGATGAACTTGATTTTAAGGCTATAAAAGAATTTAAAGAAAAAATGAAAGATTTATCTGATTCAAGACAAAAAGGAAAAAGAAAATATAAGATTTGGGACATAGTTGTAGTAACTTTTTTAGCTGTTCTTGGTAACTGTAATAGTTGGGAAGAAATTAAAATTTTTGCTGAAAGTAAAAAAACATGGTTAAAATCTTTCTTGAAATTATCAAGTGGTATTCCATCAGCTATTACCTATAAAAGAGTTTTTGCTATAATTAAACCAGATGAACTAGAAAATATTTGTGTTTTATTTGCTCAAGATGTTTTAAAAATATTCGCAAGCAAAAGAGATATTATGAACATAGATGGCAAAACCGATAATGGTTCTAACCGTAATGAAAGCATTACTAGAGAAAAAGTTAAGGCTTTAAATGTTCTAAATGTTTATTCTAATAACTTAGGACTTTGTATAGCTAGTCAAATGATTGAAGATAAAACTAACGAAATACCAACTATTCCTTTAATTTTAGATAAAATAAATGTCAAAGGTAATATTATCACTTGGGATGCGTTGAATACCCAAAAAACAAACGTAGAAACTGTAATCAAACTTAAAGGTGAGTATGTTGTCCCTTTAAAACAAAATCAAGGTACATTTTATAATGATCTAGTCTTATATTTTGATGAAAAAAAATTAGAGTGTATAAAAGCTGGTAATTCCCAAAGTGCCTACAAAAAACAAATAGAAAAATGCCAAGGGAATATTGTTACTTATGAATATTTCCAAACAGAAGATATTTCATGGTTTCAAGATTTAAAAAAATGGAAAGGTATAAAAAGTTTTGGACTTGTAAAAAAAACCATTATTTCAAAACATAATACTATAGCAGAATGCAGATATTATATTTCTAGTTTATACAATGATATTGAAACTTTCTCAAATGCTATTAGGTTACATTGGAGTGTTGAAAATAAATTGCACTGGCATTTAGATTTTACTTTTAAGCAAGACGAAAATTCTACTATGGATAAAAATGCCTTATTTAATCTACAAATACTTAAAAAATTATCACTTGCCTTTTTAAATGATGTTAAAAGAGTTTATAATACCAGTTTAAAAAATATTAGATTTAAATTATCACTTAATTATGAAACTGAAATACTTAGATTTTTCAATATTTTAGCTCACTAATTTTTATATTTAAAAATGGCCAATAAGCTTATATTTATTTGCTTTTTTGACCATTCTATGTTTTTTTCATGTTTTTATCCTGATATTTTAGTTATTATTCTCTTAAATTTTTACTAATCATCTCTTGATACTCTGTAAGTTGCTTTATGCGGGAAATAATACGCCCTGCCTTAATCACTTCATCTCCTTTAGAAGTGATTGCTAAATGATTCTCTAAAGCTTTTAAATCCAAATTAGAAGTAAAAAAGGTTGGTAACTTTTCATCCATTCTATATTGTAAAAGCGGACATAAAATTTCATCACGAGCCCAAGGAGTTACAGCTTCAGCTCCTAAATCATCAATCAAAAGTAAAGGAACTTTTTTAACATAATTATATTTATTTTTAAATTCATTTTTAATCTCTGAATTAAAAGATGACTTTAAACTATTTAAAAACTCTGGCCAAAACACAATAGCACTTTTAACCCCATCTTTACCAAGTTCATTAAATATTGCAGCTATCAAATACGTCTTACCACATCCAAAATTACCACATAAATAAAGACCTTTTTGATGAATATCCTTCTTATATTTTTTTATAAACTCTGTAAGCCATAAAATAGTCTGATATCTATTTTTATCAGTCTTATAAATCTTTTTAATTGAAGCCTCTTTAATTTCCTTAGGAACATTAAAAAGCATTGTATTACTATGTAACTTTTCTTCTTTATCCACTTTCTTCTTATACTTGCAAGGCTTATAACTAAACTCCAGAGTCTCACCATTTAACTTTGGCAATTTCGCATATCCAGTTATTTTATTCTGACAAGCCACTAAACCAGGACAATTTTGGCAATTATGATACTCTATGGAGCTTTCTTCTAAAAGCGAAGTATACTTCTTAAGTACTTCTCTTTTTATTTTTAACTTACAAACAAACTCTTTAAAATCTGCATTTTCTAAAGCCTCATCATAAGCTTCATCCAATAAATAATCTAAATTATTTTTTTTTAACTTATCTCCAACTTTTTGCACTTAAATCACCTCTATAAGTCTTTCAAGCTAGCCTCTAAAGCAGCTATGTCATCACTGGTTGCAACATTCTCTTCAAACTTTTTATCAAACCAATCAGGTTTTACCTCTTTCCTAACCACCTTAGCTTTGACCTTATTTTTATTTTCTTTCTTACATATAGCCATAGCTTCTTCTACTGTTTTTATGTTACTTCTTTTCCATTGATTTGCTATTGTCAAGACAAAATTACGAGTTAATTTATTATCATTAATTCTAAGCACGTAATCAACAAGCACATTAACAACCCCAGGAGTCAATTCATAATCAACCATTAAATTTTCAACTAAAAGTAGTTCTTTTTTGCTAGGCTTAATTCCTTTATTCTTACCAGTTAAAAAATCATATGGTGAAGTAGTCTCAAAAGTATATATTTGTTTAGATTTACGTGAACCATCACTAACCTTAGTTCTTAAATACTCAGGTTGCTTTTTGTATACTAAAGAAGGAGTCGTGTTTTGATGCTCAAAAGTATAATAATTATGACAATTAGAACGTAGCAAATCCTTATCAATTATCTTCTTTTCATTTACTGAATTACGAATTAATTCTGAAAGCTCACCTTCATCTAAATTGTAAATATATGCAAGTTTATAAATTAAAGATTTAGTATCCTTAGTAATTGAACGATGATTTAAAATCTCATTTGGTATTAACGCAAGTAAACTATTCAAATCAATACTCTCATCAACTAATAAATCAACTTGTTTAATTTTACGAACATCTTTACCATCATAAATTTCTAAAGAATTCGTAACTTCAAAAGCATCTGAAAAAGAAGTACTGACATCCTTATAATCCTCCAAATCAATAGAAGGAACTTTAAAAATATTTAAAACTTTTTCATATTCAGCTTTGCCAATATTACTAATAAGTGTCGTTGCCAAAATAGGGTTATCTATAAATTCACTAGGTTCCAAAGGAGAATATAGCTCATAAATATAACTGTTAATATTTCCTTTTTTTATATATGTTTTTAAAAGACCAATCGCTTCTAATTTCTCTCTAGCTTCTAAAATATCCTCTAACTTTATTCGCATTTCTGCCATCAAACTATGATGAGTATATTCCGCCGAAATAATCTGACTGGCATCCAAATTACTCCATAAAGTAAAATATAAACTAATAGCTACACTACCAATAATTGGCTGATATAACTTAATTAAAATAAGGCGAGATTCATTATTTAAAATTGTTGCATTCTTAACAATATAAGTATCTGCTGGTAGTAAATTCATATCTCTCACCTCTCATATTAGTGTATCATATTTTAAATATTTTTTAAATAAAAAAACCTAGCATTTGCTAGGTTAAAAATTATTTATTAGCTTTCATTTTTTTATCACGATATATTACTACCGCTACACCACCAGCAATTATAAGTAGTCCTACTCCTAAAATTGTAAGTGGAAGCTTAGAAGCTGTATTAGGAACACTGATAACAGTTCCACAATCCCATGCACCATATAATGTCATGTTATTATTTAAAGCTGTACCGTCTACCCATTTACCAGTTAAATCTTCTTTAGTATACCAACCATTAAATTTACAATTTTCTTGTCTAGTAGTTAATTCTTTCTCTTGATCATAACTAGTACCTTTATCATAACAACTTCTACCAGGAGTTGGATCAGTTAAATCAGGATCTGGTTTAACATCACCAACAATAACATAATCAACACAAACTTTTGGTTTATCTAACTTAGCAGTTAGACTAATTTCTTTAGATAAATCATCAGTATATAAAGTTACTAAACGTTGATAAGATGTATCAGTTGGTTGATAAATATATGATTTTGCACTTCCAGTAGCTGATACTGTAACTTTAATTGTTGTTGTTTGACCCAAAGCATTAACAGGAATTTTAACTAAGAATTTATCACCTGCATTAAATGTATTTTTAGTAGTTCCATTAGTATCAGTAACAATAGTACCACTAGGAGCACCACTAACACTAACTTTATATGTTGATGCACCAGTCAAAGTTGGAGCAATTTCTTCAGAAACAAAGTAATTTCCATCACTAGATAAACTCATATTAGAATTACTTACTTTAACATCTAATGAAGATTCAGCATTTGCTTTAGCATTCTTAGCTTCACTAACTAATTTTTGAATATAACTTCTAAGTCCATAAGGATCTGCTGCATCAGTTGTAAAATCTGAACTTAACTTATCTGTTTGACCAGTATCTGATAAATACCACCAAACTGCTGCTTGCGTAATAAATCTATCTTGTTCACCATTACCTTTTATAGTCTTATAAGGATAACCATTTTGAAGGATATATGTTAATCCAGCATCTCCTTCTTTTACCAATGAAACATTGGTAGTTTTCTCAGGCCATTTTTTAGCTAAGTCCATACAATAAGCAATTTTACCATCTGAAGTTTTAAATTTTGCCCAATTATAATTTTCTCCAATGTAAGAAACCATAACTCCTTCCCTATTAATTGTAGGGTTATTAGGAGCCGCATTAATTGAAGGCATTAAAGTAACAGATACAACTGCAACTATTAATAAAGCAATAAAACCATTAAATACTCTCTTAATATTTTTCATATTTATTCCTCCTTACTTTGACTAACGTGTTTTCCTTAAATGACTGTTTGGTTGAACATTATTTCGGCTTGCTAACCATTCTTCTCTCTCAGGACTATTAATCCAAGCTTCAGCGATAGCTTCATAATCATTATCTGGTTCAACTGTTTTTAAATCTTTAGAATCATCAAGTTCTTCATCTGTTTCTTCTTTTTTTCGTTTAGCACTAGCAATTCCAGCTCCAACTAGTCCAGCACCAGCAATTCCACTTGCAATAGCCATGATAGCAGACTCATTTCCTGTTTGTGGGTTTGTTGAAGTTGTAGTATATACAGGTTCATCTGGAGTTGGCTCTGGTATTGGTTCTGGAGTTGGTTCAGGTGTAGGCTCCGGAGTTGGCTCTGGAGTTGGCTCTGGAGTTGGTTCCGGAGTTGGCTCTGGAGTTGGTTCCGGAGTTGGCTCCGGTTCAGGATTGTCTTCTATTGGTTTATCTCCAGGTTCAGCATCTGGATTATTTGACATATCTTGATTATCTCCCAATTGATCATCTTCTAATTTTTCATAATCATCTTTAGAAATTGTTGTTACAACATTTCCATCTTTATCATATACTGTATAATTTTGTCCATCAGAAGTTGAGAACACATAATCTCCAATAGTAGCAGATTGTTCGGTTTGACCATTTTGAATCATTTCATCAGTTGGAGCTTGTGGTAAAACATCGGAATTTACTATTGCATCTTCTGGAAGTTTACCATTTTGTTTAAGCTCATTAATTAAATCTTGAAGTTGTCCGCCACTTAAACCAACGCCACCTTGAGCTATTGTATAACTTCCATCTTCATTTTTGATAAGTAAATATTCATTGTCATCTACTTCAAAATCAGATACACCATTATTGGTTTGTTCGTTTCCTTGCGTGTTATCTTGAATATTTTCATTTTGCGATTCCCAAGAAGTAATTACATTACCATTAGCATCATTAATAACTACGTTACCGTTTTCATCTTTTGTCGCAGTGTACCCTGAATCACCTAAGCTTACAGATGTTCCGGCTTCTAAATTATTATCCACAGTTTCTTTATCAAATGCATTAACACTACCGTATTTATCTGTAATTTGTTGTAATTGCTCTTCTGAAACATCTCCTACAACATAAATTTGTCCATCCTGTTCGAAAACTTGAAAACCATTTTCATTATTTTCTAAAACATTTTGATTGCTTTCGGTAGTTGGTGGTGTAACTTCATCGGTAGTCTGATTATTTTCTTCTATGTTTTCTTGTCCCATATCTTCTTCGGTAGTTGTATCTGTGTTCTCTGGCAATGTACCTTCATTACCATTTTGTACATCATTAGTTGCTTCGGTAGTTGTATCTGTGTTCTCTGGCAATGTATTTCCATTACCATTTTGCATATCATTATTCACTTCATTTTCTTGCATTTGATTTTCATCGACAATCGGAGTAGTTACTTCTGAATTTGTTTGAGTATTCTCAGTTGTGTTTTCAACTTCTGGTACTTTACTATTAATATCTTCATTAATGGTAGGTGTAACTTCACTGGTTAAAGTAGTCTCAGTTACAGGTGTAGCATCTGCATTTCTAGCATCAGTAATTGCTTGAGATGCCGCTACTGCTTCATTTATTTGTGCAGTAAATTCTTCACTACCAATCATAGAATTATAATCAACAGTTTGTTCATGACCTTCTTGTGGAGTGTTATTAACAATACTAGCATCTTGAGCAAGAGCAGGTGTTGGTGCTCCAGCTAACATACTAAGTAAACCACCAGCTAAAACCGCCTCTTTAAAAAAGCCTCTTGGATTACTTAATAATCTACGTAATTTTTCTTTCAATGAGCCATCAATACTTTCAGCTCTTAAATGTTTTGCTCTATAAACCTTAAAACTTTGAAACATATATATCCCCCATTTCTAATTTCATCACGCTTTTTCTTTTGTTTTGTCGCATATAATACCATTAAAAGCATTATTTGTCAAATTAACACATTTCGAATTTAAACATATATAAAAGGTTCAATTTCATTATACTCATCTTTTAAAACTTCTAAATAAATTTCATCATAAAATTCACCTTTAAAATAATATGTTTTATGTCTCACTCCAAACTTTTTAAAGCCCAAACTTTCATATAACTTTATAGCTTTTTTATTAAATGAATATACCTTAAGAATAATATTATTCAAATTCAAATTATTAAAGCTATAATCTAACAAAAGTTTAATAGCCTCTTTACCATATCCTTGGCTTCTATTTTTATCATCACCGATAAATATTTTAAGTTCTGCATTCCTATGTATTAAATCTACATATGAAAGGCCACAAAAGCCAATAAGTTCATCACCCTCTTTTAAAACAATTCCAAAATTGTAATCATTTTGATTTGCCCTCAGCCATTCCTTTTCTCTTTCTACTGTCATAACCTTTGTATCAAGACCAATATTTTCACTAACTGTCTTATCATTAAGCCACTTAACAAATATTGAAGCATCATCAGTACATAAAGGCGACAAATATAGTCGGTTGCCCATAAGTTTGGCAAAATACTTCATATAAACACCTTCTATATTTATAATTATAACAGAATTATATCATTTTGACTATTATTATTTCACTTTTTTACCTTATTTTACATAGGAAAACAAACAAATGTTAAAAAAATAAAAATTGTTAGGAAAGTTCACTAACAATTTTTTTAAATTCATTACCTCTTTCTTCAAAACTTTTATACTGATCCCAGCTTGCACAAGAAGGACTTAACAAGATTGTATCTCCTTCTGAAGAGATATTATAAGCAGCCTTAGTTGCTTCTTCTAAATTATCAGTAACCGTCACATCAATATTATTATCAAGGGCAAACTGTTTAATTCTATCTTTCGTCTCACCATAGCAAACAATATGTTTAACACGAGTTAAATAAGGCAAAAGCGGCTCAAAACTATGTCCTCGGTCTAACCCACCTAATATAAGCACAACTTCATTATCAAATGACTTTAATGCTGTAATAGTTGAATCAACATTAGTAGCTTTAGAATCATTATAAAATTCTCTACCGTTTAACTTTCTAACAAACTCTATTCGGTGCTCAACTCCAGCAAAATTATTCAAAACCTCTTTAATAACATTATTAGAAACATTAAACTCTTTAGCTACTAAAATAGCTGCCATAATATTTTCATAATTATGCACACCTTTAACTCTAATATCAGATGTCTCTACAACCTTCTCTTCCTTATAAATAATAGCATTTTTGTCTATACAAATATCTGCATCACCTTTAGAAGAAAAATACACTTTTTTCGCTTTTAAATTTTGTGTGAGCTCACAAACTTCATTATCACCCTTATTTAAAATTGCAACATCTAAAGCACTTTGATTTCTAAAAATTCTAAGCTTATTTAACTTATATTTTTCATAGGTTCCAAAAAAATCTAAATGTACTGGAAATAAATTAGTTAAAACAGCAATATCAACTTTAAAAGTATCTAAATTAACTAATTGATGACTAGAAATTTCCACTACTAAAATATCACCATTTTGAATATCCTTTATTTGACTACATAGTGGATAACCAATATTGCCAGCTAAATGTACTGGTAATCCAGCTGCTTTCAAAAATTCATAAGCAATAATTGTTGTTGTTGTTTTACCATTAGAGCCAGTAATTCCTACAATTTTAACTTCAGGCAAATACCTATAGGCCACTTCCAATTCAGTAATAACAGGAACATTAAAATCTTTGGCTTTTAGAACAACCGGATGATCTAATCTAACTCCAGGATTTTTAACCACATAATCATAACTATCATCAAAAATTTCGCTTTGATTCTTAGTAATAATTACATTAATTCCAAGTTCTTCCAATTCTTTAATAACATCTAAATCATCACATTTAACATCAGTAATTAAAACATGGTTGTCAGCAGCCAATAACTTAGCTACTGAACATCCACTCTTACCCATACCTAAAACAAATATTTTTTTATCTTTAAACATAAGTTGCCTCCCAGCTAAAAAGGTTTTAATTAAAACCTTTTCATTATTCTATTAACTTCTGACTCCAATTTAGATTTCATAATACAATCTGCAAAACCATCTTGTAGATAATGTAATTTAATAAACTCTTTATTGTCATTTATCATAACTACAACTGGAGTATTAAACTTCTTATTTTTCTTAAGTTCATTCAAAACATCTAAAGCACTGAATGTAGAAGTCTCATCATCTAATATTATTAAATCATACTTAATATTAGAAGCAATTTTTTCAATTACATCTCTTCCAAAAAGTGATCCACTAACTTCAGCATCGTGATTTTCAAGGAATGTTGTTATCTTAGCAAGCTCCTTCGCGTCATCATCAACAACCATAACTCTTTTATTACGATACAAACTTTGCTCATAACTTTCAAGTTTTTTAGAAATTTCCGTTTCTTTGGATTCAACAATTTTCTGCTCAAGCACAATATTAACCGTTGTTCCAACTTCATCACTTTTAACCATTAAATTACCACCAAGCAATGAAACCAACTTTTTAACCTCTTTTAAACTCAAAACCTCACCATCACGATTACGCAAATCAATCTGTGATAATTCATCACTATTTAAACTTAAAATATTGTTAACTTCTTCAATACTCATACCAATACCAGTATCACTAATCGTAATAATAAGTCTGCAAACTCCATATTTAATAATTCCGTTAACCTCTAAATTAATATCGCCTTCATTAGTATGTTCTAAAGCATTAGTCAAAATAGAATTAACCGCTTGTTTTAGCTTAATAGAATCACCATATAAATAACTAGGAAGTACATTGCTTATTGCACAATTAAACTTAATCTTTTTATCAATTTGTTGTTCAAAACGATATTCAATTTCTTTAAAAAGATTCACGGCATTATAACGACTATCATAAATTTTAAGTCTTTTAGTTGTCATACTAGACACATCTAAAGCATCATTTATTAAATAATCTAACTCAGTACCAGTATTATTAATATATTTAATTTTCTCTTTAATTTCATCAATATTATTACAACCTTGAAGTTCAGCACTTACCCCAATAATATCCTTAACCGGCTTTTTAATTTCTTGGGTCATTCTAAACAAGAAATTAGAAGTATCTTGATTAGATTTCTCAATCAGTTTTTTATTTTTATATAATTCTTCCATCATCTGTACATCTGGATTTTCGATAGTAAAATACATAAGAAAAGTTACGAAAACATGTACAGCGGTTGCTAATAACAAACCTGGATTAAAATACTGAACTGCTGAACAAACACTGCCAAAAATTACAAATACTACAAGTGGCAAAAATCTTTTATCTTTAAAATTTCTAAAATTCCATGCCACTGAAACACAAGCAATAAAACAAAATAACACAGTTGCCAAATAAATTAAATTTACACTACTACCATAAGTATATGCAATATCACCTTTATAATAGAAATAAATTGGTAACACAGAATCAATTAAAGCAAAAACTATAAAAAATCCGATAAAAAATCTATGAACTTTTTTAATTAATTTCTGCTTCCGTTTCATCTGCAAAGCAATCGTTACAATATATGTACACAAGGTAGTTGCCCAAAGCAATAAGAAAATCAAATATATTTTGGCCACACTATAACTTAATATTGGTGTTGTTTGATATAATGGCCCAACAAAATCTAAAATAATTTCTAAAACAAGCTCAATTAGTGCAATTACAATCAGATAAGAATATATTTTATTTTCTAAATTTCTTAATCTTCTTTTACTAAAAAATACAACAACAAGCAATAATAAATAAATTAACGCTTCAAATAAGAAAAACTTACCAGTACTCATTTTGTCACCCCATTATTCCTAATTATTCTTTATCACTTTTTGAGTTCCTTTTTTAGCCTTTTCATTTGCTTTAGCTTCTTCTTCAGCCATTTTTTCAAGTGTCAAATAATCAATCTTATCAGCTTTTGTTCTTGGTAATGTATCAACAAACTCAAAAGTCTCTGGAACTTCAAATGGTTTTAATTGAACAGTATCTCCATCATCATTAATAACCCTTGGACTTTCCAAGCATTTTCTAATATATTCATCAGTAACTTCATCACGTGGCATTCCTTCTTTTAAAACAACATAAGCTTTGCCAACATAAAGATTCTTTTCATCAGGCATTTTAACTACTGCACAATTCTCAACACCATCAACAGTTCCAATAATATTTTGAACCTTATCACAATATACTTTATTTAAATCAGACCTAATATAAAAGCGTGATTGACGACCAGTCAAAGTAAAATAACCGTCTTCATCAAGATGACCTAATGTTTCAGTATTAAAATATACTTTTCCATCATGCTCAATCCAAACTTTATCTGTTAAATCAGGTCTCTTATAATATCCTTTAAACACATGTTTTCCTCTAACACAAAGTATACCAGTTTCCCCATATTTTAACTCTTCACCAGTATCTTTATCTAAAATAATTGCATCAGTTCCAACTAAAGGTCTTCCAACTGTTTCTGGTTTAATTGGTAAACCATAAGTAGTAGTACTATTAGCAGAAGTTTCCGCATTACCAGAACCATTACACATAATCACATCTGAACCATGTTTTCTAAAAAATTCCATTCCACTCTCCGCATTTTTAGGTGTTAAAAAATCACCACCAGAAATAAATGTATGAACAGATGATAAATCAGTATCATCTTTAGTATTTCTTCTAACAAGTTCAAGCAAAGCAGGACTACCAAAAATAATATTTGGTTTTTTCTCTAAAAAATAATTAATATTATCAGCTGACACATTAGGTGCTAAAATAACCTGTCTTCCACAAAGAAAAGACATCAATGTAGAAGTAGCAAAACCATAAGGATAACAAAATGGAACACTAACTAAACACTTTTCACCATGTGTTACTGGAATGTTAGCCGAATTTTTAAGATAAGTTCCTGAAGCAATGAAATTTTCATTAGTAAGTAGAACCGATTTGGGTAAACCCGTAGTACCACTAGTAAACAAAATTAAAGCATCATTTTTCTTACCATATAAAGTATTTATCCATTGTTTATAATAATCACCAACCAACTTCATATCACGGTAAGAAATAAAATCACTATTACCAATTATCTTATCAGTTTCTTCTTCAAATCCATATTTATTCAAATCCTTACTATCCAAAGTCACTACATACTCAACTGAAGTATCTCTTTTAATTTCTTCATTATACTCACGAGTCTTATCATAATTGACAAATACTTTTGATTCAAATAAATTCAAATAATATTTTACTTCTTCTGCCTCAGCCCTAGAATTTAAAAAACTAGTTACCGCACCAATACGATTAGCAGCAAAAAAAGTAACCACAGCTTGATAAAAATTAGGCATTAAACAAGTAACAATATCACCTTTCTTAACTCCCAACTCTTTCAATCCTTTTGATAAAGCTTTCGCATCCCTAATTAATTCATCATAAGTAACTGTTAAATCATAACAATTTAATGCATCTTCTTTTCGGTATGGCAAACTCATGGCCAAAACTGCATTATAAATACTCAAATTAGGAATCATAGGATGTTTTTGAAAAAAATTAGCATCTGCTTCATAAGGTCGATCTATTGAAGCATACCCTGTCATTTTTTTACTTCCACTCCTATCTAACTTCATTCTATTTACATCTGACATCATACTACTTTGTATATTTTCATTGTTCATTTTCTTTCCCCCCTGATCACTGTAATATACAATTAAAATATAACATTTTAAAAAGAATTTGACAATAATTAACACAAATAAAATATAAAAAAATAGATATTTTGTCTAAAAATATCTATCTACGTATAATTTTTGCTTTTTCATTTTCCAAATCATTAATAATTTTGTCATTCATATATATCTGGTAATCTAAATCAGCTATTCTAATTTTTTTTATAATATAAGGAATAGTACATCCAATAGCATAACCACCTAAACTAGCAAGCAATGTACCACTCAAAAAATGATTATCTATACTGAACATAGCTACTAAACTACTAGTTGCTCCACATATACATGTATGGCTCAATTTTACTGGTGTTCCTTTAATTTTTTCTTTTTTACTTTCATATTTATTATTAAAATCTAACAGAACATCAATATTCTGATTTATTTTATTTAAATCCATAATATCACCTGGCTAAATATTATAACTAATATTTGAGTAAAAATCAACTGATATGAAAACTAAAATAGTTTTGCTTGTAGAGTTACAATTGATGTGAGATCAGTAAACTAGAAAAAAGCAATAAGTCGTATAAAATATTAATTGAAGAAAAATTATACGAAAGGACTTATTGCTTATGGCAATTATATCACAAATTCAAAGATATATCCCACACGAATTAAAAACAGAGTATTACGATAAAGAAAAGTTTTATCAATTGAGGGGGCTAGAAAAATGTCCTTTTATAGTAAAATATTCCATGTTGATACACTTTCTTGAACAAGAATATTGTATAACAAATAAGCACTTTGAGT
>CALVRQ010000021.1 GCA_944358685.1 uncultured Bacilli bacterium | reverse complement strand
ACTTTATACCAAATTTTTTTGCTCTATTATTAATTCTGAATCTATTACTACTTCAAAAATCGCTTTAGATTTATTTAATACTTTTAATGACATTCTTTCTGATGTTATATCTAGATATGAATATTATTGTCATTATGAGCTAATTTATATTCTCTTATATGCATTATTAATATTTTTCTTACTTGTTTAGGTAGTGATATTTCTAAAAATTCTAAGTCTTATAATGATATTGGTTTTGTTATTACTAAGAAAATTCCTAGTAAAAAATATAAATACCAAGTTGTTTCTAGATTTAGAGCTAGACTTACTTTATTTAAAATGGCTATTAACTGTCATAGGTATTTCAGACTTCTTATTACTTTTACCTTATATGATACTTAATATTTACTAATCGAACATTTTTTTGAAGTAACATAGTTTACATGTAAAAATACATAGATTCACTATAAAACCTATGTATTTTTTACTATTGGGCGAACATTTCTGTCCCCTTTATTTTCAATACCTTATTCAAAACTGTCCAGTACTAAGCCTTACAGGAGGGGACGCTTCGCTATTCTATCCGAGTTGAAATGCATTTCCTTGACTGCCATCTCCTCCTGTGATTTGTGTTTCGGATGTGAGATATAAGACTGGGCGGACGGCGGTGATGCTGGTCACGTAGCTGCTGCGCGTAATGACAGAGCCAGCGGCGTGCAAATAGGCCGCATCATAAATATTACTGGCATAAGGAGCCTGTAACCATTCAGCTATTCCAATTGATAAATAATCACTGTTTTTACAACCTCCATCATAATCATAAAGTGTAGTAGATAAGCAGCTACTTCCTGCCGCATATCCATAATCACTTGGATACATTAACCCTATATACTGTGTTGTACTTGCTGGATTTCCACTATATACTTGACTGCTATCTCTTTCGGCATTATAATACCCGCTCGCTGTGAGTGTAGTTCGATTGCTAGTAGTTGCTCCTCCCAAATAATACGTTTCCTCTGATATCATCTTTTTATATGTTTCATTTATACTATTATAATATTCCCCATTCAAATAACTTTTTAATGATGCATTATTCCAATTATTGTTCCTAGTTGAATTCCATTGCATATTTTCTATACTCTCATTTCTGATTATTTTTATTTTTCCATCTATTACTCCTATTATTCTCCATAGTTCATTATTAAACGATACGTAGTTATTGGGAGTTGCACCATAATATCTAATATCTCCATGTTCATCTTCATATAATTCATCTGAATTACTTGGTAACAAATCAGTTATTGTATCTGAACCTTTTGGTGGAAAACAAACATTATAAAGTTCATCAATTGCCCCTTGGACATTGGTTGCCTGCATTCCACTTACAGAATTATCATAAGTAGTTTGATTAGACGGAAAGTATGTCTCCGCATATACCATTACTAAACTTCCTGAAATTAATCCTAAAGTAAAGCCTAGTAAATATTTTTTAGAAAATAGTTTTATTTTGTCTTTCATTTGTTTACTCCCTTCTATCATGTTTATTATAGATTAGTAATTATGTCTTGTTTTGTCTACTTTTGCCTATAATAATTATAAACTATTTATAGGGGTAATACAAGTATCTTATTTATATTACTCTGTTTAAAAATGTATACAAAAAAATGACGATTTTTATTTCCGTCATTTTTTTTCACATATTAGTTCTTGTTCTTTAATTTGGTTACATTTAATACTACCGAAAATAAGATCTTTGGCAGTTACTGTTCCGTCTTCATTTATGGTAATACTACCTGATTTTGGAAGGTCACCATCAATTTTAATGTTTATGGTTGTGTCATAATTAACTTTTTCGTCCATTTCATAAAAGGTGTAGCCTTCTTTGTCAAAAACGGCTTTAAATGGTAGGCCAACTTCATTTTTTAAATTCATATTAGTATAAATGGATTTAATAGCATCTATCGTGTTTTTAGTACTGGTTACAGCAGAATCTTTAGACATGTTATAAATAATTGTACTTAGTGAAGGTAATACAATTATAAGGACAATTAATAAGACAATAATAACCATGCTATATTCAACTACTTTAATTGTTTTATTTTGTTCAAGTTCTTCTTTCATTATAACCAGCCTCTAGTATAATAATAGCATATTTATTTTTTTTTATCAAGGATAAGCTAACAAAAGAAAAAAGAGCTTGATATAGCTCTTTATGGACCAACTTTATCTGCTGAAGCATTTTTTACATCTACTTCAGATTCTGTTCTAGAACATGTCATAGCGTTGGTGTTAAAACTGTCAGTATTTCCTTCTTCCATGGTTGAACAATAATATCTACCAAATTGTAGCTTATATGCTACTATACTACCATCATCACGGATAGTCACAAAGCCTCCTTGTGGCATTTCACCACTTGCTTGAACTGGTTGGTCGTTGATATAACCTTTACCCCAACCACCACCAGTAGCGGTATTGGTTCCAAAGTCATTTCCTGAACCTTTATTATTTCCTTTAGGAAAATTAACGGTGAATGGAATACCAACAGCATCTATACCTGCTTGAGCATTAGCATAGGCAACTCTGACAGCGTCGATTGTTCCCCACGCTTTATCAACAGCTGAATTTTTTCTTGCGTCCTCAATAACATTTAAAATTACTGGAGTTGTAATTAAGGCGATAATAGCTAAGATAACGATTACAGCCAATAGCTCAATCAAAGTAAAACCTTTTGAATTATTTCTCATCTATTTCACCTCCTCGCCCCTATTCTGTTACCAATATACCACATTTT